>JANYAR010000148.1 GCA_025361185.1 Alphaproteobacteria bacterium
GTGAGCAGGTCCAGTGGACCTGCGAGAGCGACGAGCGCCGCGAGCTTGGGCGAGCGGCCGACGCCAGAGACCCGGGCGCGCAGCGGCCGCGCGCCCGTGGCCTGGCCGTCAGTGCAGGGATCTGAGGGATTTGAACGCCGCTCCAGTCCATGTGGCGGGAGAACTGCCAGTCGCCGCAGCCGACATCGACCACGCTGGCGATCGTGTTGTGGGAGATGAATTGCTGGAGCATGGCGCGATAGTCGCGCGTCAGCTCTTCGCGGGAGCCCGTGCCGGAGCCGCCTTTCCAGAGGTCGCGGCGATACGTCAAAGATTTCCCCGTGCGAGGACATGGGCGCGCCTTCGAAGCCTGTGGGGTTCCAGCGCAAAGCCCGCGCCGGCGCGAAAAGTCTAGAGATAGTGGTAGCCGATCCAGAGGGCCACCGCCCAGATCAAGGCCGAACCCAGGATAAGCAGCAGTCCGCGTTGCGCGCCCCGCGCGGACTCCTCCAGGGAGCCTCCAATTTTTTTATAGCGTCCGATCACATCGCTCTCCTGTCCGCCCGGTCTCACCGCTTTCCCGAAAGCGGCATGCTCCATCCACCCCAAGGCAGAACCGTCACAAAAGCACCAGCACAAACCGTGCCAATTCGGGACGGCTTGAAAAACTTGGTGAATTTCCAGGCATGTAACGCCTGTTTACAATTCCATGACAATTTGCCCTCGAAACTGTAATTGCGGCTTTACAGGCCGATATAACCTTTTCAGGTTAAACGAAATTTTTCACCCGGCTGGGTTGCAGCCTGCCGATCGCCGAAAGGTGAATGGCGCGAATGGCTTAGTTAACAAACAGGGTTAATGCCCGTTTAATAACGAGGCTTGCTCGCCGGGAATGATCCGCAGCTATTGTCTCGGGCGGCGGGCGGAAAGTGTAAACGCCGGGAACACCCTTACCGGCTGTGCTGTGTGGCGACGGCGCCGGGGCGGGATTCAAACACCATGCTCGCGGCCGGATCCTGCACCAGCGCGTGCCCGTCGAAACGATAAACCAGTATCGCGCGCTCGGTGGCGCATTGCTGCAGGATCATCTGGCTGTCATCGCTCCAGGTCGCGCCCTGGCACCAATGGCCGCTGTCGGCATGGGCAACCTCGGTCAGGGTCCCCGGCCCCACCGCATAGATTTTGAGGATGCCCAGCACACTGGCATATCTGGGATCGGATTTGACGGTGGCGGCGCCATTCGCCAGCACCACCAGCGCATATTTGCCGTCGGGCGACAGCGCGACATGTTCCGGTACGCGGCCCGCTGCAACGGACGCGGCCACCTTGTGCTCCTTCAGGTCCACCATCGTGATCGTGCCGGTGCGGTCGCTGCTGTCCAGCGCGCCGCCGACATTGGTGTTGATCAGCCAGGCGCCATCGGGCGTCACCGCCGCGCCATAGGGACTGCGGCCCGTGGCCACGTCATTGCCGGTAAGGGCCAGGCGATTGCCGTCCACCCCCATCTCCATGATCTTGCTGACACCCTGGGCTACGGCATAGGCCTTGCGGCCATCGGTTGCGAAGATGACATCGGTGGGCGCCGCGCCCTTGCCCAGATCCACACGCCCGGCGGCGGACAGCCTGTTGCCCGCAAGCTTGAAGACAATGATGGCGTCCTCGCCCTTGGCTGCGACCAGCACCAGCGTGCCGGCTGGGTTTATGGAAACGCCGCTGGCGCCGGCGCCTGACGGCAAGGTTTGAAGCACCCGCGGATGGGTTGGGTGACTAAGGTCTATCACCGACACCTTGTCGTCCGCCGCGGGGGTCATGGGATTGGCGGGATCGAATTTCTGCGCGGCGGTGACGATGGCGAATTTCTCGCCCCTTGCGACCGCCACCGCATCGGGCGGGCCGATCATGGAGGCCGGGACGGGCACGCTGCCGATCACCTTGGGCGGATAGTGGCCGAGATCGATCACGCTGACGCTGTCAGGCGTCACCGGGTTGGGATCATCTTTCTGCAGTTGCTTGCCATCATTGGCGGCCACCGCCAGGCCGGCCCGCGCGGCGAGGGGACATAGCGGCAGCGAAAGGGCCGCGGCCAAAAGCGCGCCGTTCGCAAGACGGCGCAATTGCTGCGAGTTGACTGGTTGCATTTCCCACCCCGCTTCTTTTTTTGCGATCTCGACGCCGCAAGCGGAATGCTACTCCAGAATTTTGACCGTGTCGCCGTCATGCAGTTTGTCGAGATTGTCGTTCGCCAGCCGGTCGCCGGCGCTGATGCCCGACAGGATGGTGACCGCTTGCGGTGTCTTAAGCCCCAGCGCCACCTCGCGCTTTTCGATTTTGCCTTCGGCGCCGATCAGGAACACAGTGCCGGTTTTGCCGCTGCCCGAGACCGCGCTGGGCGGCACGCTGACACGCGCCACGGTCTGCACCGCTCCCTTTTCCGGCGCGGTCATGAACGCTACCCGCGCCGCCATCTGCGGCAGGATGCGGCTGTCCTTGGCCTTGATGGCGACGCGAACCGCCACGGTGCCCTTGCTCTGATCGGCGGTGGGGATGATGGCGATCACCGAACCGGGAATATCGAGTTCGGGATAGGCGTCGAGATGGATGATGGCCGCGCCGCCCACCTCCACCCGCTCGATATAGTTTTCGCTGACATCGACCTGAACCTCCAGCGAGTCCATGTCGACAATGGTGACGATGCCGGTGCGGGTGTTGCCACCGCCCGCCCCCGAAGGGGCGACCACTTCGCCGATCTGCGCCACCTTGGCGATGACGATGCCGGAAAACGGCGCGCGCACCAGCGTGTCGCGCAGGTTGGCTTGGGCATACACCACTTGGGCCTGTGCCACGCCATATTGGGTGCGGGCATTGTCATACAGGGTGCGCTGGGTCTGCACCGCTTCTGCCGAGACTGCGCCCTGGGTCTGCAGGCTTTGATAGCGGGCATAGGTCGGCGCGGCATTGTCCAGCGCCGCCTTGGCCTAGAGCGCCTGCGCCTGGGCCTGGCGCAGCAGCGCCGCAAAGTTCGTGTCATCCAGCCGCGCGACAATGTCGCCCGCCTTGACCTTTTGACCTTCCTCGAAATTCACTTCGGTGACTTTGCCCAGGATCTTGGCTGACAGGGTGGCCATGCGCCGCGCCATCACATAGCCGGAGGCGTCCAGTCCCGAGCTGGCGCCGCCGGTGCCTTGCGCGCTGGCGGTGACGACATGCACCGGCACGCGGCTGTCGGGCCAGAAGAACCAGGCGGTGGCGGCGATCGCAATCACCGCGATGCCGGCCGCGCCATAGAGCAGGGGGGAAGTCTTTCCGCGCTTAACCGGGGTGCGCTCGATCTTGAGCGAATCCAGCAGGGAGGATTTGTCGTTGTGAACCGTCATGCCGTCCAGCCTATGTCGCTCTTAATGCTTCTACCACGGGACGCCTTGCGGCGCGAATGGAGGGCAGCAATCCGCCCAACACCGCCACCGCCACAGCCCACAGGATCGCCATGCCGATCAGGACCGGCGAAACCGTCAACTTGAAAATGCTCACATTGAAACTGCCCAGTTTCCCGTCATACAGCGTCCAGGCAATGCCTGCGCCGATCAGCGCGCCTGCCACCGACAGGGCTACCGCTTCCAGGATCACCGACACCGCCACCGGGAAAGCGCTGTAACCGATGGCGCGCAAAGTGGCGATCTCGCGCCCCCGCGCCGCCACCGCCGCATACATGGTGTTGAGACAGCCGAACAGTGCGCCCACCGCCATGATGACGGCGATGCCATAGGCGATGACATTAAAGAAGGTGGAAAAGCCTTCGCTGATTTTCTTGTACCAATCGGACTGGCGGATGGGATCGACAGAGAGCGCGGGATTGGTGGTCAGCGCCCGCTTGAAACTGTCGAAAGCGCCAAGACTCGACAGCCGCACCAGCACGCTGTTGTAGGCGGGGTGGCGGATCGCCTTCATCACCGTCTCGGTATCGCCGATCAATTGGCCGTCCAGCAGGTCGCCGGTGGTGAAGCTGCCCACGATGGGCCATTCGCCGTCGGGCAGGATGACTGTGTCGCCGACATTCATGCCCTTGAACTGGCTCTTGGCCGAGGCGCCCACGATCAGCTCGCGCATGCCGAAGCGGAACATGCGCCCCGACACCATATGAAATTCCGGGCGCAGCATGACGCCCTTGGGACCGAAGCCGCGCAGATTGTTATAAGCCGGCCTTCCGTTCAACCGCACCACCGGGACACCGGAATTGATGCCGGCATCGGCCATGGGCGAGCCGTCAGGCGCTTTGGCGATGCCGGGCGCGTCCATAATGATGCGGGCCTTGTCGCGGGCAATGCCGCTGTTGCCCTCGCTTTGCGCGCCAGCCGATACCACCAAAGCGCGGCCGGGATCGCCGGTGTCCTTATAGGCCTTCAACATGCCTTCGGTGAGGGAAAGCATGGAGAGCAGCACGCCGATCACGCAGGCCATGCCCACCGCGATCACCAGCGAGCGCCACAGCCTGAGCCGGATGCTGCGGAAATTGATCAGCGACACGATCCCGATCTGACGAAGAATGTTCATGTGTGCGCCGCCTTCATGTCCGGCCCGAAAGCGCGCTGGCAATGTCCATCCGCGTCAGCCGCAGGATGGGCAGGGCGGCGCTGAGCAAGGCCACCGCGAAAGCGCTGGCGGCGGCCCAGACAATCACCACGGGCGACATGGTGGGCAGCGGAATCCCGAAGCCCGACGGCATCAGCCTGGGGATCTGCCGGGCGAGGAAGGCCGCGATCACCACACCCAGCGCCGCGCCCAGCACGCATGGCAGGGCCGCTTCCAGTGCCACCATAACGGTGACGGCCCGGTCGCTGAAGCCGATGGTCTTCAAGGTGGCGAATTCCGCGAAACGCTCGCGCACGGACTCGGCGATTCCGTTACCGGTCAGGAACAGCACCATGAACATGCCGGCCAAGGCGATGCCGCGGGTGATGGCCTTGATGTCCAGCCCGCCGAAATCATTGCCGGCGCGGGCCAGCTTCTCGGTGATGGGCACCAGCGGCGTAGCGGAATTGGCGAAGGCATGATCGATCCGCGCCGCCAGCTCCGCGGAGGTGGCGGGATCATTGGCCAGAAGATCGGCCTCGCCGATCTTGCCCTGGTCGGCCAGGGGCCTGGCCTTGTCGATATAGTCGTAATTGCCGAATATATAGCCGTTGCTGGATTGTTGGAAATCCGGACCGATCGCCAACACCTTGAAGGTCCAGGCCGAGCCGCCATCGGCGCGCTTCATCTGTTTGGAAACCATGGTGAACTTATCGCCGACCTTTTTGTGCCAGCGTGCCGCCTGGCTTTCGCTCATCACGATGCCGGTACGGTCCTTCTGCACAATCTCCCACATCTCCTGAGTGACGCCCCAGTCGCCGAAGACCTTGGGGAGATTGGCGTCCACCATCAGCACAAAGACCTGATTCTTGGGATCCTGCACATAGCCGGCAATGCCGCTTACCGCGGTGACGACCTTGACGCCGGGTATGGCCGCGATCTGGTGCGCCACAGCAATGGGCATGCCGTTGCCGCCGAAGCGGGCGTTGGTGAAAATGCGGTCGGCCCGCGCCCGCGCCGCCACTTCGTCGAAGGTGGCGTTCAGCCCCATCATCAGCCCGAATAAGGTGAAAGCGACCGTCACCGACAGCAGAGTCAGGACGGTGCGCATCGGTTTGCGCATCACGGCAGTCAAGATCAGCGGCAAATATCTCATCTTACGTAGCCCTCAATGCTTCCACCACGGGGCGCCGCGCGGCCTGGATGGAGGGCAGAAGCCCGCCCAGCAGCGCCACCACGATGGCCCAGATCACGCCCAATTCGAATTGGGCGCGGGAGACGGAGAGGTGGAAGACACTGTTGTTGAAGACGTCCTGCTTACCGTCAAACAGCGCCCAGGCGATGGTCGCGCCGATTAGTGCGCCAGCAGCTGACAGCAGCACGGCTTCCAGGATCACTGACACCGCGACCGGAAAGGCGCCATAGCCCAGGGCCCGCAAGGTGGCGATCTCGCGCGCGCGGGTGCTGACCGCCGCATACATGGTGTTGAGGCAGCCGAACAGGGCGCCGATTGCCATCACCGCGCCCACGATATAGCCCAGCAGGGCCAGGGTGAAGGTGTTCTGATTGCCGACGCGCTTGTACCAATCGGAATGGCGCTCCACCGAGACTGACAAAGCCGGGTTGGTGGTCAGTGCCTTTTTGAAGGTGTCCAGCGAATCTGGCGACGCCAGGCGCACCAGCACGGAGTTGTAAGTCGTCCTGTGCAGGGCGGCGGCCAGGGTTTCGGTGTCGCCGAGCAACTGGCCTTCCAGAAGGTCGCCGGTGGCAAACACGCCGACGATGGGCCATTGCCCGTCGGGCAGGATCACCTTGTTGCCGACCCCCATGTGCTGGAACAAGCTATGGGCGCCCATGCCCACGATCAATTCGCGCCGGCCGGGCTGGAACATGCGTCCCTGCACGATATGGAGCTCGGGGCGCACGCCCGGCCCCTTGTCGGCCAGTCCCCGCATGGTGGTGAAGCCCTTGCTGCCGTCATTGCGCAGCACCGGAACGCCCATTTGAATGCCACGATCCGCGAGCGGTTTACCATCCTTGTCCTTGGCGATCCCCGGCGCATCGG
This sequence comes from Alphaproteobacteria bacterium, assembly GCA_025361185.1. Taxonomy (GTDB): domain Bacteria; phylum Pseudomonadota; class Alphaproteobacteria; order Micropepsales; family Micropepsaceae; genus Rhizomicrobium. Next base: position 6,611 of record JANYAR010000148.1, read on the forward strand.
CAATCAGCGGCGCCATGGCGCGGGTAATGGCGCTCTGGCCTTCCTGGTCCGCGCCCTTGGAGACCACGATGGCGCGGCCCGGATCGCCGGCCTTCAGATAGGCGTCGCGCATGCCTGCGCTCAGCGACAGCATGGAAAGCATCACCCCGATGGTGGCGGCCAGGCCGACCACGATCACCATCGATTGCCAGAAGCGCGAGGTCAGGCTTTTGAAGTTGAGGGCGGAGACGATGAAAATCTGGCGCAGCATGGTTCTAGCGTCCTGAAAGTGCGGTGGCGATGTCCATCCGCTTCAGCCGCAGTGCCGGAAGCGCAGAGCTGGCGAAGGCCACCACCGCGGCACAGATCGCCGCCCAGACAAAGACCATGGCTGTCATCGTCGGAATCGGGACACCGTCGCCGGGGGGCACCAGAGCCGGCAGGAATTTGGTCAGCAAGGCGGCAAAGCCGACACCCAGGCCGGCGCCCAACAAGCAGGGAATGGCGGCTTCGGCAAAGACCAGGCCGATCACGCCGCGGTCGGAAAAGCCGATGGTCTTGAGGGTGGCGAATTCCGCCAAACGTTCGCGCACTGCCTGGGCGATGCCGTTGGCGGTCAAAAACAGCACCATGAACATGCCGGCCAGGGCGACCTCGCGGTCCACCGCGGCGATATCCATCCCTGTGTTGGAGACGTCGAAGGCCGCCTTTTCGGTGATGGATTGCAGGGGCGTGGACGAGTTGGCGAATTTGTCGTCGATCTCTTCGGCGATTTCAGCGGTCCGGGTGGGATCCTTCAGCTTGATGCGGAACACGCCGGTCTTGCCCTGATCGGACAGCAGACGCGCCTTGTCCATATAGTCATAGTTGCCGAACATATAGCCTTGCATCATGTAGCTGATGTCCGGGGTTATCGCGGCGACCTGGAAGGTCCAGTTGTTGGTGCCGTCGGCCTTTTTCTGTATCGGCGGCGTGATGACGGTGAGAGTATCACCGACTTTCAGATGCCAGCGCTCGGCCTGCCTCCTGCTCACCAGAAGGCCCCGGCGATTGTCGCGGACCATCTGCCATTGCTGCGGCGTGATCGGCCATTCGGGATTCACCTTGGGCACATTTTCGTCATTCATCTGGACGAAGACGCGGTTCTTGGGATCCTGGATATAGCCGAACAGATTGTTGCTGGAGGCGACCAGCGCGACCCCCGGTACGCTTTCGATCTGCCGCACCATTCCGATGGGTAGCTGACCGCCAAAACGGGCGCCGGAGAAAATGCGGTCGGCGCGCGCTTCTTCTTGCAGCTTGTCGAAGGTGGCGTTCATGCCGATGGTGAGCCCGAACAGGGTGAAGGCCAGCATCACTGACAAGAGGGTGAGCACCGCGCGGGCGGGCTTGCGCATGACCGCGGCCCAGACGAGGGGGAAGTATTTCATGCGGTTGCCAGGGCGCGTTCGATCAGCCGGCCCTTGTCCATCGCCAACTGGCGGCTGGCATGGTCGGCGGCCTTGGGATCGTGGGTGACCATCACGATGGTCTTGTTGTGCTGGCGATTGAGCTGCTGCAACAGGTTGAGGATGTCATCGGCCGAAGCACGGTCCAGGTCGCCGGTGGGTTCGTCGCAAAGCAGGATAGGGGGGTCGGCCACGATGGCGCGCGCAATGCCGACGCGTTGTTGCTGGCCGCCCGACATTTCGCCGGGCTTATGCGATGCGCGGTCGGCCAGGCTCACGATCTGCAACGCGACCTCGACCCTGCGGCGGCGCTCGGACTTGGACAGGTTGGTGAGCAGCAGCGGCAGCTCGACATTGCCGGCCGCCGACAGCATGGGCATCAGATTGTAAAACTGGAAAATGAAGCCGACATGGCTGCCGCGCCATTTGGTAAGCTGGCCGCCGGACATGCTTTCCAGATGCTCGCCGCCGACGATCACTTCGCCCGAGTCGGCATGATCGAGCCCGCCCACCAGATTGAGAATGGTGGTCTTGCCCGAACCCGACGGCCCCATCAGGGAGACGAACTCGCCTGTGGGGATTTCCAGGTTCAGTCCATGCAGGACTTCGACGGATTCCTTGCCCCGCCGGTAGTTCTTCACGACATTGCGCAATGAAATGGCGGGGGGCATGGGACACTCCCTTTTGGGTTTAAAGCGGGTTTTTATGGGTCAATAAATATGTCATACGATGTAGAATATATACCAGACGGTCAAGCTATCATGTCTCGGTTGGTATCTTGCATGACATGATAGTAATGTCCAGTGGTTTTTCTGACAATTTGTCCGTTGCCGTGACATCCACGCATGTCATCCGCGGCCAATAGCTATTTGCGGGGAGGGGCAAATGGTTGGGGGACGCAAATATCATCTGGACTGGCTCAGGGTGCTGGCCTTTGGCCTGCTGATCCCGTTCCACGCCGGCATGTTGTATGCGAGCTGGTTCTATCCGCTTAAAAGTCCGCGCTTGGTGCCGCAAGTCGAATGGCTGTTGATGCTGTCCACGCCCTGGCGGCTGGCAATGATCTTTCTGATCGCCGGGGTCGCCAGCAAGCATCTCATTTCCAAGCTGGGGCCGGGTAGCTTTGCCCGCGATCGCCTGCGGCGGCTGTTGCCGGTGATTCTGTTCGGCATGCTGGTGGTCAATGCGCCCCAGACCTGGATCGTGGCAAAGGCGCGCGGCATGACACAGGCGGGATTCGGGGAATTCTGGCTGGCTTATCTGCACAATGACCAGACAGTGCTGGGGCCGCCGGGCATGGCGATGCCGCGCTGGGATCATTTGTGGTTTCTGCTCTATCTGCTGCCGTATGGTTTGTTGTTCGCGCTTGTCTGGAAGCTGAAAGGCGCGCGGCGGCTGCCAGATGCGCCGGTATGGCTGCCGCTATTTGCTCCCGCACTTTGGCTTGTCGTCACCAATGTCGGAATCGAGCGGGTGTGGCCGCGCACCGACACGCTGTTCAACGATTGGGGTGCGCATCTGCAATGGGCGGGGATGTTTGTCGCGGGAGTGGCCCTGGCTGGCCGCACCGATGCCTGGCGCTGGATGGAGGCGCGGCGCGGGATGAGCGCGTTCGCGGTACTGCTGCTGGGTGTGTGCCTGATCGTGGATCACGCGTTGTGGCTGAACGCCGTGCTGACGCCGCCCTTGGACTGGGCCAGCTATGACATCATCACGGCTCTGTTTGGCTGGGCGGTGATCCTGGCGGCTTGTGGTTTTGCCGCACACTATTTGAACCGGCCATCGCCGCTTCTCTCTTATCTCAACACCGCCATCCTGCCGGTCTATGTGCTGCATCAGCCGATCCTGTTCCTGGTAGCGTTTGCGTTCTTTCCCTTGCAGTTGCCGTTGGGGGTGGAGGCGGCGCTGCTGATCGGTCTTACGTTCACTGGCGCGGTGACGCTTTATCACTTCGTCATCCGGCCTTTTGGCGCGATGCGGTTCCTGTTCGGGCTCAAGCCCATTGCAGGCTAAAGACCGCCGCTCGGCAGGGTGTCTTATAAAATATATAACAATAGCAAGATGTTACCGTTTTCGTGATTGGCGCTTGCAACTAAATGACTAGTCAGTCATTTAATAATGCATGAGCAAGCGCTGGCAACGCCGCAAGGACGCGCGCGCCCCGGAAATCCTGGAGGCGGCGCTGGCCGTATTCGCGCAAAAAGGTTTCGCCGGCACGCGGATGGACGACATCGCGCACCGCGCCGGCATCACCAAGGGCACCATCTATCTCTACTTCGACAGCAAGCAGAGTGTGTTCAAGGCACTGGCGCGCGCTTCCATCGGCGAGCAACTGGCCGCGGTGAAGGCGCAGGTGGAGAATTTTCCCGGCTCGAGCGCCCAGCTGCTGCGCTTTGTGCTGTCCACCATGGGCGGGTTCGCAGCGACCAGCGACCGCGTGATCCTGCCCAGGCTGTTATTGGCGGAAGCGGGAAACTTTCCCGAACTGGCGAAATTCTGGCGCGAGGAGATCATCGAAAAAGGCATTGGCCTGTTCGGCTCCATCGTCCAGCGCGGGGTTGACCGCGGCGAATTTCGCGCCATCGCGCCCGAGCATGCGGCGCGGCTGTGTGTGGCCCCTATCCTGTTGATCATGATCTGGCGCACCACCTTCGCCCAGTTCGACAGTCAGCCTTACGACTATCACGCCCTGATCGAAGCCCATCTGCAGACCCTGCTGCAGGGACTGGAAGCGAGGCCGCAATGAGAGCGATGCCTGTTTTGCTGTTGGCTGTGATGCTGGCGGGATGCGCTCCGCCCAAGAACGACGCCTGGCTGGGTTATGGCGAGGGCGACACCGCCTATATTTCCGCGCCGCAACCGGGCTGGGTGACGGCGATGAAAGTGGAGCGCGGCGCGCTGGTGCATCGCGGCGATCTTCTGTTCGTGCTGGACAGTGTGCGCGAAGAGGCCGGTGCGCGCGAAGCGGTGGCCGGCCTGGCCCAGGCCCGCGCCAGCCTGGCGCAGGAGATTGCCAACCTCTCCTATGCCCAGATCACCCTTGACCGGCAGAACCGGCTGGCGCGCGACAATGCCGGCACGCCGACCGCGCGCGACCTGGCTCTGTCCAACTATCGCCAGTCGCAAGCGCGCATTGCCCAGTTGCGCTCGCAGATCGCGCAGACCGAAGCCGGCCTGACCTCGGCCAGTTACGGTCTGGGACAACGCACTATCGTGGCCCAGACCGAAGGGCGGGTGCAGGATATCTATTTCCGCGAAGGCGAATATATTCCCGCCGCGACGACCGTGATCGCGGTGCTGCCGCCCAAAAACACTTTTGTCCGCTTCTTCGTGCCTGAGCCCGATTTGCCACGCCTGAAGCTGGGCGGAACGGTTCGCATCACCTGCGACGGCTGCAAGCCTATACTGGCGAAGGTAAGCTTCATCGCGGCGCGCGAGGAATATACCCAGCCGGTGATCTTCAGCCTGGGCAATCGCGAGAAGCTGGTGTTCAAGGCCGAAGCGAGGCTGCCCGAGGGATTGGACCTGCATCCCGGCCAGCCGGTGGAAGTCAGACCGCAATGAGCGCGGCCGCGCATGAGATGGCCATTGACGTCAGGGGGCTGACCAAACGCTTCGGCAGCAAACTCGCGGTGGATCATATCGACATCGCGGTGCCGCGCGGCCAGGTGTGGGGCTTTCTAGGCCCCAACGGTTCGGGCAAGACCACGACCATCCGCATGCTGTGTGGATTGCTCACGGCGGACGAGGGCGAGGGCGCGTGTCTGGGCCTGAATTTGCGCACCCAGGCCGAGGCGATCAAGCGTCAGGTCGGCTACATGACCCAGCGCTTCAGTTTCTGGGAAGACATGTCGATCCGCGAAAATCTGGAATTCGTGGCGCGGCTGTATGAGCTGGACGATGTGCGTGCGCGGGTGGATCACACCTTGGAGCAGCTTGGCCTGATGGAGCGCCAGCGCCAGCTTGCCGGGCAATTGTCCGGCGGCTGGAAGCAGCGCATGGCGCTGGCCGCCTGCCTTCTGCACGATCCCTTGCTGCTGCTTTTGGACGAACCGACGGCGGGCGTGGATCCCAAGGCGCGGCGCGATTTCTGGGAACAGATTCACGCGCTGAGCGAGCGGGGCCTGACGGTGCTGGTCTCAACGCACTATATGGACGAGGCGGAACGTTGCGACCATATCGTCTATATCCTCAATGGCAGGCTGGTGGCCGGCGGCACTGTGGCCGATGTGATCGCTCATTCCGGTCTGATGACCTATGTGATCGAGGGGGCGGAGGCGCGCCACCTGATCGGCGAGCTGCACGGCAAGCCGGGCGTGGACTATGCCGGGTTCTTCGGCGCTGCGCTGCGCGTCAGCGGGCGCGACCGCATTTTGCTGGAGCGCACGATCGCGCCCTATCGGAGCAACCCCGGACTTTCGGTCCGCGAGGAGGCGCCCAGCCTGGAGGATGTCTTCATCCAATTGCAGGAGAGTGTCTGAATGCGGCACTTTTCGCTCCGGCGTGTCGCCGCCATCCTGGTCAAGGAATTCCTGCAGATGCGGCGCGACCGCGTCACCTTGGCGATGATCATCGGTATTCCGCTGATGCAGCTGTGCCTGTTCGGCTTCGCCATCAATTTCAATCCCAAGGATTTGCCCACCGCGGTGGCCATTGCCGATCCGGGTGTTTATGCCCGCTCCATTGTCGCGGCGATGCGCAATTCCAGCTATTTCGAAATCGTGGCCGAGACCCGCTCGCCCAGCGAGGCGCGCAAACTGTTGCAGGAAGGCAAGGTGTTGTTCGTGCTGGAGGTGCCGGTCAATTTCAGCCGCGATCTGGTACGCGGCGCGGTCCCCGATCTTCTGTTGGAAGTCGATGCCACCGACCCGGCTTCCAGCGGGTATGCCATCAGCGCCTTCAACGCCATCGCCGCCACCGCGCTGCGCGACGATCTGGTGGGGCCGCTGAAGGCACGCGCCCCGGGTGCCGTGCCGTTCCGCAGCGTGACACATCTGCTCTACAATCCGGAATCGAACACCCATTACAGCATCGTGCCCGGGCTTTTGGCGATCATCCTGACCATGACCATGGTGCTGATGACCTGCCTGGCGCTGACGCGCGAGCGCGAACGCGGAACCTACGAAAATCTTCTGGCCATGCCGGCCACGCCGTTGGAGATCATGATCGGCAAGATCGCGCCCAATGTGCTGGTGGGGATCGTGCAAAGCACCATCGTGCTGGCGATGGCGCGCTATGTTTTCGACGTGCCCTTCCTGGGCTCGCTGCCGCTGCTGGCGCTGGGTGTGACCATCTTCATCATCGCCAACCTGGCGGTGGGCTATACTTTTTCCACCATCGCGCAGAACCAGCTGCAATCCATGCAGATGACGGTGTTCTTCCTGCTGCCGTCCATTCTGCTGTCGGGCTTCGCCTTTCCCTTCGCGGGTATGCCGCGCTGGGCGCAGGTGCTGGGAGAGATTTTGCCGGCAACCCATTTCCTACGCATCGCGCGCGGGGTGCTGCTGAAGGCCAACAATTTTGGCGAGATCGCGGGCGAGCTATGGCCGCTGCTGCTGTTCACGCTGGTGGTGGGCACCATCGCGCTGGCGCGTTTCCGGAGGACGCTGGACTAAGGGCCGTTGCTTACTGGGCAGCTGCCGCCGAAACGGGAGGCGATGGGGGTGGCGGTGCCCCGCCGACACTGAAATACATGCGCTGCTCCTTCGGCGACAGATAGATGCGCAGGTGCCGGAGCACGTCCATGCCCAGCACCATATCGGGAACGTCTTTTTTTGCGTTCGAGTAAGCGGTCTCCTCGCCGCGATTGTCCCCCTCGCCCGCAATGTCAGCCGCCCAGGGATAAAGGGTGGGCGTGTAATAAAAGCGGCGCGCGACATCGTTGTTGCGCCCCCAACGATCCGGGATAATCAGCAATTCCAGATTTTTGATATCGACTTGACCCAGAGTCAGGCCGGAAAATTTGTGGCGGTACACCTTCGCCTTGGCAACCGCAGGCGCACTCGGCGAATCCACGAAGCTGTTGTTATGCAGGATATGAGGATTGTAAAAACCCAATGCCGCTTCCGGCGTTACCTTCACCTCGGACAAGGAGCCCAGGCCTTCTCGCGGCAGGTTGAAAATCCGCTCGGCCACCTCCAGGCTGATCGACGATTTTTCCGCCGAGGTATCTATCCAGGCATTGAGCGCATGGCTGTCCAAAGTCACCGGAACCGTCATGTGCGAGATATCGATTTTCAAGGCCGTCACGAAACGCGAGACCTGTCCCTTGTAGGTGTACCTGTCCCTACCTATTTCGAGCAAGTCATAGCTCAAAGGCAGATATCCGATATCGAGCGCCCCCCAGTAATTCACCTTTCCCGGGCAATGGTTCGGGGAAAACAGATTCAGGGTTCCGCCCGGAAAATCGATATCCAACTCACCTTTGTTGAGCAGGAAGCCATTCGTCAAGGTGCCATCGATATCGCCGTCGCGATCGGAACTGACTGGATATTCGGGGGCTAGCAAGGTCGTATCATTGGCCAGGGTATTGGGGACCTCGTAGGTCCTGCCGCCAAGACCGAATGTCTTGATAATCTTGACGGGGTTTCTCACGCCGGGCATTTGTTCCAGCTTCAATTCGTCGGCGGATTCCTTGGTAATGAATCCGGCAATGCCCGCCGTATCGAGCAGGAATTTCTTTGGGACATTGTTGATGGTGACGGGAACGAGCACCCTTCTGGAATTGGGGAGCGTCTCCATCTTCACGCTGGTTATCTTCACAAGCGGCGGGCAGTCCTGAGCCCGCGCAACGGATGTCAGCCCGGCCGCGAAAAACACCGCCAGGCCTGCGCAGATAGACTTACTGAAATGCCCCGCCATGCTCACCCCCGTGTGATGGGCGCAAAAGTGCTGCGGCGTTGTGAGCTCGTCAAGATTTGCCTATGACAGGCTGTCAATCCGGTGTTGGCTTTGGAGTTGATGCTCGTCCGGCACGCACTGGTTGGAGTGCGTGCCGGGGCCAAAATCAAAAACTAGGTCTTAAAGCGGATTGTTGCTGGTGCCGGGATGGCCGAAATGGCCGGACGGACCGCCGCTGGGCGCGGGTGCGCTCTGCTGGCCGCCGCCATTGGAGGAATCTCCCTGCGAGCGGCCACCGCCATTGGAGGAACCGCTCTGCCAGTTGCCACCGCCATTGTTGCCGACGCCGCCATTGCGGGTGCCGCTGCCTTGGGTACCTGTATTGGCGTTGGCCTGGTTCCTGTTGCCCTGATCCCTATTGCCTTGATCCCTATTGCCCTGGTGATTGTCGCCACGGTTGTCGCCGCGATTGTCACCATGGTCGCGGCGGTCGCCACGATCGGTATCGCGATGATCGCCATCGCGATGATATCCGCTGCGCTGGCCGCCATAGGGGACATAGTTGGGGCCATAGGCATAGGGATAATAGTCCGGCTCGTAGTAGCCGTTATAGCTGCCGCCGCCATAATAGCCGCGGCCATGTCCGTCATAGGAGTCAACGGCGCAGCCGGCCAGCAGTGTCAGGCCCAGGCCCGCGCCCATGCCCTTAACAAGCGTCAGGATCATCCGTTTCATCTTTGCCTCCATCGCCGGGGACCGGATCGGTGATCCGAATCCATCCCGGCACACAGGCAGGATCGCAAATCGCGGATGAACCGGGCATGAATGGGTGAGCCTGCGGCACCCGGAGGGGGTGAGCGTGTCCTACGGAGATGCGAAAGCAGGCAAACGGTCCATAGGCCTTGAGCGGCAGCGAAAGACGCGTATGGACGGCTTGGGCGAGCGGCCGGGAAACCGCGATTCTCCACGGAATTGCGATGCGCGCGCCACCGGTTCAGCGTTCGGTCTTCCAGCCGTACCCGCAGAGCGGGAAATGGCTGCGCCGTTTCATTGCAAGGAGATACCGCGCCCGCGGCGGTAAAGTTCTTCCGCAATGCCACATTTGCGAAGCGCCGCGGCCGTCCCCAGGCCTCCCCAGATCAATTGATCGACCTGGCGCATTTTTGCTTCGATGAAAAGGCTTTGGAGAAATTCCAGATGGGCGGGCAGCAACGCGTTGATCGCATATTTCTTGCCAAGGCTGAGTCCCGTTAGCGACTCCCGCCGCCAGACCACCTGCGCTTCATGCGCGGACCCTGTCTTGAGATTGATTATATAAACTTGCTCCGGGACAGGCTGGTCGGCATGCAACCGGATTTGGGCTCCATCCTCGCTGATATCGCGAATGAGGCAGTTGAGCGGCTCCGAATGGTTATCGCGTGCCAAACAGGCAGCAACAAACTCACGTTTGCGCTGAGATTTTCTCAGGCGCCGTTCTTGCTTCCCGGAAATATGTGCCATTCCAAACAAACGCATCTTGTTGTCCTCTTAAATTGGAACAATTGCCTAATGCCTATGTTGGCAGCAGCAAGGGCCATGCCAGATGCCGTTTTTTTGATCAAATGGGGTCGCAAGAGCCCGGAATCGGAGCGGCCACCTCGACCGGTCAGGCCGAAAGTTTGATCGAAACAGCGATTGTCTTAGCGGACGACGGTAACCTGAGGGTCCGTGCGGAGCGCGTCATCTTTAACCATGAGCGCCAGGGATGCTCCCACCAGAACTGCGAGCGCAACCGCGGTAAGCCATGAGAAGGGCCTGCCGCCTATCGGTGCGGGAATTTCGAATAGATCGGGAATCTTGCCGTGGCGCATCTGTTCCACCTGGGGACAGTGTTCGTCAGATCTCCGAATTCCAGGCAACATTCATGCCGTGTCGGGAACATGGAAAGCGCCGTTCGCAGGGGACCGTCTTGGTTCGCTAACAGTCAGAGCGGGAGGCGGCGCTATCGCGGCGCCTCGCCGGGAAAGACCGGCGGCGGGTTTTTCGCCAGCCGTCCGGAAAGCCAGAGTGCGGCGGCCTGTTCGATATCGCTGCCGACCCGCACATGGGTTCCGGTCGAGAGCGCATAATAGGACACGGTTGCGCCCTGCTGGATGTATTTGTCGAACATCGCGCTGCAATTCAGGATCACATTGCTGGGATCCAGGCCGCCGCAGAGGATTAAAGCGGGCGGGGAGTTTTTGCTCACATAGTTCAGCGGATTGACTTGCTGGATCCGCTGAACATCTTTCCACCAGGGGCTTGCGGTGTCGTGGCTGCGGTAGGCCGCAACAATGGCGCGGGAATCAGAATCATTGGTTCCCAGATAATCCCCGAACATGGCCGCCGCCTTTTCGTCGCTGCTGAGAAACATGTCGGTCAGCGGGGATTCGATCACCGACGCTTGGAGGCTGCTGGACTGAGCGTTATTGCCGCCGATATCGCCTTCCAATTCCTTGATGTCGCCGCTCACCGCCAGCATGGCGGCGAGGTTGCCGCCGCGCGACACGCCCCAGATGCCGATGCGCGCGGGATCGATATGGTACTGCGCCGCATGCGCCCGGAAGAAGCGGATATAGGCCTTGGTATCGAACAGCATCGCCGGCATGCGTCCGCTGCGGCGATAGTCTATGCGCGCCACGGCGATGCCGCGCATGCGCATCGCCCCCAACACGCGCAACACCACAAGATCGCGCGGATCATTGTAGGATCCACCCTTGCCGTGGATGTAAAGCAACAGGGGCACCGGCGCGGTGCGCGCCTCGGGGGGGAGATAAAGATTGGCTTTCAGGTCGAACGGCGTGCCCAGGTTGTCGATGCGCGCCACGGCGATATCGGCGACATCGGGCCGGGGGGCGTTGAGAACCGGCGCGGGCAGCTGGGCGGCTGCGGACGCCGCCGCAAGAACCAGGAACATGATGCTTGTCAAGAAAGTCCGCATGGTCGTTCTTTCGGTCGCTAGTGCGGTACGGCGTCGAAGGCAATTGTGGTGCGCGGCGAGGGCGCGCGAAGCGGTACAGTCCCGTGCCACATATAGGAGGGAAACAGGACCAGCCTTCCTGGGACAGGTTGAACGGCGCGGCGGATGGCGTTCTTCAGCGGTACCTCCAGCGACGGCTCCCCGAACTTGATCCAGCCATTGCGGGTCTCGGGGTCTTTGGTGGCCTCGGGCACGGTCACATAATAGCAGGAACTGATCCAGCCCACCGGATGCAGGTGATTGACGTGAAAACCCTGATCCCGCAGCAGCGATGACCAGGCGCCGGCGTATCGAAAATTCTTGGCTCGCCGCGCCAGGAAGGGATGGCTGTCATCGGCGGGAAGATCGGCAACATAAGAGGTGAGCGCCTCCTCGATGCGCGCCCGCAGCTTTTCCACCAGGGCATGGCCGGCGCCGAACAGGGAGCCTTCGGTTTGCGTGCCGCCGCGCAGTGATTGTTCCAGATAGGCATCGGTTTTGGGATGCAGACGCTCCAGATAGGTCCCCAGTTCGGCATTGAAGCTTTCCATGCTGGAAAAACCGTCGGGCGGGTCCAGGTCAATGACGCGGATCAAGTTGTCATAGCCGTTCAGGGTTTCGTCCTGTTCATTGTCCTGCAACCGCCAGGCCGTTCCCAGAAGCGCCAGGCAGGTCTGGTCGTGCGGCTTGTCGCGCAATTGCACATGGCAGAAATGTTCCGCTTTTTGCGGGTCGCCGGCCATGAGTGCCGCTCCGGCAGCGCTGCTGAAAATTTCTGCGCCGCCGCCGCGGCGGTTTATGATGGCCTCAAAGGCCATCACGGCTTCGCCGTAGCGCTCCATCAACATCAGGCTATTGGCCCAGCCCGCGGCGGCCGCCATGTCCAGCGGATCGTGCGCCAGCAGGCTGTTATAGATCTCCTGCGCTTCGGCGCCGCGTTTTTGCAAGCTCAGCATGCCTGCCTTGCCCAGCAGGATCTCACGGGTTTGCGGCGCCCGGTCATAGGAAGAGAGGTACTCATCCTTCCGTCCCAGGCGGTACAGCAGGCTGTTATAGGCCTGGTGCGTTTGGAGATCGGTGGGATTGCGGTCCAGCAGCTTGTTGTACAGCACCAGGCAGTCTTCGAAGCGCCCCAACTGGAAAAGAGTATTGATGCGACGCTGGTCCAAGCCCGGCAATTCCGGCGCCAGCGTTTGGGTGTGTTCCAGGCTCTCCAGAGCTTCGGCATGCCTGTTCTGGCCGCTCAAGGCAATCGCCAGATTGTTACGGATACCGGCCTGGACCTTGGGGTCGCGTGCATACTGAAGCGCCCGCCGTAACGGCGCTTCGGCCCCAGCAAGTTGCCCCGTTTCCGCCAGGACCGAACCCAGCGCAATATGGGCGTCCACATTTTCCGGCTGGGCGCGAAGCAGTTTGCGGTATGTGCTTTGGGCTTCCTGCAACTGTCCCAGTTTTCGCTGCGCCCGCCCCAGAGCCAGATGGGCGTCGGAAAAGTTCGGTTCGTGCTTGATGGCCGCCTGAAAGGCGGACACGGCCTGTTCAAATTGTGACAAGCCGGCCAGTGCGGTGCCGTGAAGAAAGGCAAAACGTCCCACGTCGGGGTGAAGCATGCGGGCGCGCTCGAACATCGGCGCAGCCTCGGAAAAACGCCCCTGTTGCAGCCTTATTGCGCCGACCAACGGCGCCAGCTCGTCGCTAATCGCGTGCGCCAACAACGGCCGTACAATCTCATCCGCGGCCGCAAGCTTGCCGGCCTGCAGCAACTGCCAGCCCAAAGCAACGGATTGACTGACGGCCGGGACGATCATGGGTTGCCCGCCAGACAGGGTAGCCTCTCGCCACGAACCATGAGCGCGATGCCGATCACTGCGGTGCGCATCCGTTTTTCCTCCCTGAGTCGCGCGACGGCGTTTGTGCCGGCCAGAAGAACCAGCTTATGACCGCTTTTTTCCAGCGGATACAGGGACCAGGGGCGGATACAGGACCGGCTACCCGGTAATTATGGCAAGAAACTTATGTGGTCGGGCAGGTATGGGAAATATCCGCTGCAATGCAACAATAGCGACGGATTCCGTGCCGAGACGATAGCGGAATGGTACCAATATATTGTGCCTGCATAAGGGATAGCGCGGCAGTTTCGATTTCAAGGATTTTTTGTGTGCGACTGCGAATTTGATAAACTGTATACGCCACCGCACCAAGCTTGCGGTGGCGAATTTGGCACGCTGGCGCGCCAATGTGATCGCTAACCCGCCATTTCCTCTTGACGGCAGAAACTTCTTAGCGACCTGATGTCACTCATAAATGTTACTTATTCGGGAGTGGCGTACCCAGGAATTGTAAAAACCAAAAATCGTCTGAGGGGGCATAATTACGATGAATAATCTCTGCAAGAAGCTCATGTTGGGTGGCTCGATGGCTGCCATGGTTGCGGCCATTACGGCAAACGCAGCCGATGCCCAGAACAATACCGCGACAGAAGCCGTAGAGGTTTCCGCATCCCGTATTCAAATCCAGGGCTATCAGGCGCCCACCCCGGTCACGGTGATCGGCCTGGAAACACTGAACCGCGACGCCAAGGTGGACATCGGCGATGCCATCCGCGAACTGCCCTCGACCGGTATTTCCGACTCCCCCGGTAACGGCTCCCACTCCGGCAACGCCTCCCAGGGCGACGCCGGTATCGACACCATCAGTTTGCGCGGCTTGGGCGTGGTGCGCACCCTGGTTCTGTTCGACGGCCAGCGTGTCGTGACCTCGAACCCCAATTCCTCGGGGCCGCCCGCCATTAACGGCGTCGACCTTTCGACAATCCCCACGAGCATCATCGAGCGCGTGGACGTGGTGACCGGCGGCGCTTCGGCCGCCTGGGGCTCCGACGCGGTGGCCGGCGTGGTCAATCTGGTGATCAACAAGCACTATTCCGGCTTCAAGGCCAATCTGGTCTATGGCAACAGCCAGTACAATGATCACCAGAATATGAAGGGCGAAGTGACCTTCGGCACCGACTTCCTGGGCGGCCGCGGCCATACCGAGTTCGCGGGCAGCTACACGATGAGCCCCGACACTTTTTATGGTTGGAACCGGCCCTGGTACAACAACGTCAACAGGGCGCTGTACCCGTGCAACACCCCTGGCCTCAATCCCCCCAGCACGGCTCCCGCCCTGTGCCATACCCCCGCGGGCGTCTACTCGAACAATATCACCAATGGCGGCGTCATCAACGCCAGTGCGGCCGGCGCCACCGGCGCGGCCCTCGCGACCATTCAGGCGATTGGGCCACAATTTGCAACCGCCGGCAGCGGCGGCGCCGCGGCTGCCAATATATTAAAGGGCATCCAGTTCGTGGGACCGAACGCGCAAGCCTTGCCGTTCAATACCGGCGTCTCGGCGGGCAGCAACTGCTTTGCCTGTTCGGCCAACGTCAACACCGATGTCGCCAACGCACCGATCGACGCGGTGCCGTACCATAATTATACGCTGTTCAACTATACCAGCTTCAAGGTGACCGACGACATCACCGCGTCGGTGATGCTGAACTATGGCTGGAACGCCGAAAA
>JANYAR010000164.1 GCA_025361185.1 Alphaproteobacteria bacterium
TCGTCGGAATAGAGGATGAATTCGCGCACCTCGCCCTGGGGCACCGACGGATTGGCGGTGAATTCCGGTGCATCGGCATAGCTGGGGCCGATGATGCCGTTCTCGGCGGTGACGGCGGGCGGCGGAGTGGGGAATTTCGGCAGCGGCGGGACTGGCTGTGCCAGCGCCGGAGCCACGGCCAGTGCGGTCAAAAGCAGAGCGTAATTCCTGTTGCGCATTCCAGACCTCTTATTGTTACCGTTTTTTGGTCAGGCTCCGACGGACTGTGCCGCTTCGGCCAGCAGAGTAGGCACGGGGTGGGAAATATCCAGGATCACGGCATGCTCGTCCGCCGTGGGCTTTTCCAGGGTGGCGAACTGGCTGTCCAGCAGCGCAGCCGGCATGAAATGGCCCTTGCGCTTTTTCATGCGGTCAGTGATCAACTCGCGCGAACCATCCAGCAGGATGAAATACACCTTGCCATGCACGTGCCTGCGCAGGCAGTCGCGATAGGCGTGCTTGAGCGCCGAGCAGGACACCACCACGCCGTGGCGGGTCAGGCGTTCCACCTCCATGCGCTCGCCGATGGCTTGCAGCCAGGGCCAGCGATCTTCATCGCTCAGCGGTATGCCGCCAGCCATCTTCTTCACATTGGCGATGGGATGCAGCGAGTCGCCTTCCACGAAAGGCACACCCAATTTCTCCGCCAGCCCGCTGGCGATGGTGGTCTTGCCGGAACCGGCAACGCCCATCACCACGATCAGCGGTTTTTCAATGGCGGGCAGGGTCGTCATTGCAAATCCTCAATCGGGCAAGGCGAAGGCATAGAGCGTATTGCCGGCCGAGATGGCGACATACTGCTTGCCGTCCACCGCATAGGAAATGGGTGAGGCGCTGATCGGCCCGCCGGTGCGGAAATTCCACAGCGCCTTGCCGGTCTTGGCATCGAGCGCGATGAACTGGCCTTCCGCGGTGGCGGCAAACACCAGCCCGCCGCGGGTGGCGACGACGCCAGCGGCATTGGTAGCGCGCATCACCGGAAATTTCCACTTGGCTTCGCCGGTGGTGGTGTCCAGCGCCTCGATGCCGGATTTTTGCGGCGGGCCTTGCGGCGGAATCACCGAGCCGCGCGCAGTATAAAGCTTGCCGCGCTCGAACACCGCCGGGCCCATGGACATGAAGCCCTGGCTGTCATTGTAGTGCAGGAAGAGGGTGGCGCTCTCGCGGTCATAGGACGGCGCCTGGAAATTGGTCGCGGCCCCCGAAGGCCACACAATCTTGCCTTCCGGCGTGGCGTCGGTGCTGTGATCGACAATGGGGCGGCCCTGTTTGTCCCAGCCCGTCGCCCAGGTGACCTTCACAAAGGGCTTGGCCCAGAGGAACTTTCCATTGGTGCGGTCCAGCACATAGAAGACGCCATTGCGGTCAGCGTGCAGCAGAAGCTTGCGCGGTTTGCCGTCCACCATCTGGTCGGCCAGCACCATGTCTTCTTCCGAATCCCAGTCATGGGAATCGTTGGGGGTGAACTGGTACCACCAGCGAAGCTTGCCGGTGTCGGGGTCCAGCGCCACCACCGAGTCGGTGAAAAGATTGTCGCCATTGCGCACCGTCTGGTTGAAGGACGGCGCGGGATTGCCGATGCCCCAGTACAGAAGATGCAGTTCGGGATCATAGCTGCCGGTCAGCCAGGTGCCGCCGCCGCCCAGCTTGGCGCTGTCGCCCGACCAAGTTTTGCCGCCGACTTCGCCCGGTGCGGCGGTGGTGTAGAAGCGCCACAGCCGCTTGCCGGCGGCCGGATCATAGGCGTCAAGAAAACCGCGCAAGCCCATCTCGCCGCCCGATGAACCCATGATGATCTTGCCGTCCACCGCCAGCGGCGCGCCGGTCAGGGTGAATCCTTCCAGCGTGTCGGCGACGCGCACTTCCCACAGCTGGCGGCCGGTATGGGCGTCCAGGGCAATCAGGTTGTCGTCCAGGGTACCGAAGAAGACGCGCCCGTCCAGCACCGCCACACCGCGATTGGACGGATTGATCTGGTAGGGATTGACCACATCCTGCTTGCGGTGGAAGTGCCACAGGGTCAGGCCGGTCTTGGCGTCCAGGGCATAGACATCGCCGGGCGGGCCGGAGACATACATGATCCCGTCCACCACCAGAGCCAGGGATTCCAGCGCCGACGGACCCGGCAGAGGCGCCGCCCAGCGCGCCTGAAGCTGCGCCACATTCGAAGAATCGATCTGCTTCAGCTCGCTGAAATGATGACCGTCATAGCCGCCCCAATAGGAGAGATAGTTCTGCGGCTCGGCCCGGCTGTTCACCAGCCGCTGCGTGCTCAGCACCGGGGCCGGCACCGCCTTGGAGGTCTGTGCGAAGTCACGCTTCTTCTGCTGCGCCAGGTAGGCCACCACATCCTCGGCCTGTGCGGATGTCAAAGTCACGTCGTGCGGCAGAGCATCGCGCGTCGCGGCGATGTCGCGGACATTCTTCTTGTCGAAAACGACGCTTTTGCCATCCACATTGAGCGCGATGGCAAAACTGTCCTCGGCGGTGACAAAGCCGTGCACCTTGCGCCCGTCGCTGGTGGTCACATCGGCGAAATGCGGCGGAGCACGAAATCCTGGCGGCGTCTTGTGCGCCACGCCGCCCCGAATGGCGCCCAGGGGCTTGGTGCCCTCGTCCGACAAGTCGGCGGCGATGGCCGCGCCCTTGCCGTTCACTTCATGGCAGCTGGTGCAATGACCGGCGCCAAAGAACAGCGCTTCGCCGGCCGCCGCATTGCCGCTGGCGACCTCATTGCCGCCACTGCGCCCCGACAGGCTCTTGATATAGGTGACGGCGCGCCAGACATCGTCGGCGGGCAGCGCGGCGAAGCTGGGCATCTGGGTGCCGGCGACGCCGCTGCGGATGGTCTGGAACAGATCGTAATCGCCCGAGCCATGCGTGAAGCGGCCGGTATTCAGCGCAGGCCCGCGCCCGCCGCTGGCCCCTTCGCCATGACAGGCGGTGCAGGTGGAATTGAAAACCTTCTGGCCCGCCGCCACCGCCGCCGGATCGCGGGCGAAGGGATTGACGGGCGTGTCCGCCGGCTGGGCCATCGCCGCCCCCATCACAACCGTGACCGCCGCTATGGCCAGCGCACCGGCCCAGAGATTCTTGCGAAATTTGTGCTTCACGCGTGTTTTCGGCCGCTGCTGCGTTTGGCAGCCACGGCCGACCTTCCCGTTTCCATGGCCCCGACGGGGCGCTTTTTATGTGCGCGGAATACTATAGTGTCACGCGGCAAAGCCCAGCCAAAAACAGGCGGAAGCGGGGAAAAAATGCAGGCAAGAACGGCGGTCGCGGCTTTTTTTCTTGGGGCATGCGCCAGCGGCGCGCTTGTGGGCGGCGGACTCATAGGCGGCGCTTGGGCCGGCACGGCGGACACCGCCGTCTATGGCATGACCAAGGACGGCGCCACCGTCCACGTCTTTACCATGACCAACAATCACGGCATGCGCGCCCGGGTGCTGGACTATGGCGGCGTCATCTGCGCTGTCGAGGCGCCGGGACGGGACGGCAAAATGGCGAATGTCATCCTGTGCCAGAAAGACTTGGCGGGTATCGAAGCGACCGGCCCGATGAGCGCATTGACGGGACGTTATGCCAACCGGCTGCTGCACGGCTTCACCCTGGATGCAAAACATTACGACCTTCAGGCCAATCCCGCCGGCGTGACCTTGCATGGCGGACCGCCCCCCTACAGCAGGCGAATATTGCAGACGGTGGGGACCTTCCAGCATGCCAATGATGCCGGCGTGACCTTGCGCCTGGCGTCACCCGACGGCGATCAGGGCTTTCCCGGGACCTTGAATGTGGACGTCACCTATACGCTTACCGACAGCAACGATTTCCGCATCGACTACAAAGCAACCACCGATAAGCCGACGGTGGTGAACCTGACCAACCATACCTATTACAATCTGGCGGGCCATGGTTCGGTCGAACCTCAGGTCATGGCGATCATGGCCGACCAGGTGACGCCCACCGACGTCAACCAGGTGCCGACGGGCGAGATGGCCAATGTCGCGGGCACGGCGCTGGATTTTCGCACCCCCAAGCCGATCGGACGCGACCTGCGTTCGTCCGAGCCGCAGATGCTGATCGGGCGCGGCTATGACCACAATTACGTACTGCGCAAATCAAGACCCGGCGCGCTGGAACTGGCGGCGCGGATCAGCGATCCCGCCAGCGGGCGCACGCTCGAGCTTTCCACCACCGAGCCGGGGGTGCAGGTCTATTCCTCCAACAACCTGGCGGGCGGCGCGGTGAACGCGCTTGGGATGACGATGCGGGCAACGGACGGGCTGGCGCTGGAAACCCAGCACTATCCCGACAGCCCCAATCACGCGAACTTTCCATCAACCGTGCTGAAGCCGGGCGAGACTTACAACACCAGCACGGTGATGCATTTCACCGTGCAGTGAGCAAAGCGTAGTGTCGTCACCAAATTTGTAGTAAGCGCGGGTTCGTCAGTTGAGATCGGAATGAAATACTTTCCCCTTATCTGGACGGCGCTGTGGCGCAAGCCGGCGCGCACCATCCTTACCTTCCTGGCCGCCGTTGCGGCCTTCACCTTGTTCGGCCTGGCCGTCGGCGTGAACGCCACCTATGCCGGCTTCTACGCCCAGGCGCGGGCCGACAGGGTCTATGTTAATTCGCGCTTCGACGGAACCTTGACCCAGGCACAGCGCAACCGGATCGCGGGCATGGCGGGCGTGCGCGCCATCGGCACGGAGGATTTTTTTATCGGCTATTACCGGGACCCGAAAAACATGGTGGTGCCCGGATTCATGGACCGCGGCATGCGCGAGGCGGCGCCGGACATGCCTTTGACCACGACGCAATGGGATCAACTGGAAGCCGATCCCGCGGGCGTGTTCCTGGACAACCGCACCGCCGCGCGGCTTGGCCTGAAAGCCGGCGACAATATGCCGGTCATGACCAGCGCGCCGTCGCGCCGGGACGGCTCCAAGCTTTGGCTGTTTCATGTGCTGGGCGTGGTGGAAAACCCGCCCTGGGCGCGCGGCGGGCTGGTGATTGCCAATTACGATTATTACGACCGGACGCGGCGGCTCGACCAGGCGGGCCAGGTCGGCCAGCTCTTCGTCTTGCTCAACAATCCCGATCGCATCCCCGCTTTTACCGCCGAGGTTGAGGGGATGTTCGTCAATTCGGCCAATCCCGCCTGGGTGGTTCCCGACAGGGTGCTGGCACAGGTGGCCGGAAGCAACCGGTTCAACATCCCGCTCCTGACCGAAGGCGTATCCGCCGCGGGGCTGTTCCTGATCCTGTTCCTGGTCGCCAACACCATCGCCCAGTCGGTGCGCGAGCGGGTTGGCGAGTTTGCCGTGCTCAAGACGCTGGGATTTTCCGATGGGGGCGTGATGGCGCTGGTATTTGCCGAAGCGGCGATCCCCTGTCTTCTGGGCGCCCTGGCCGGGTTCGCCATCGCCAAGGCGCTGGCCTCGAAGATCGCGGGCCTGGGCGCATTGCAGAAAATGCAGGTTGCGCCTCCAACCCTGTCGCTGGGCGTCCTGGCGGTTGCTTTTGCCTTCGCGGCCTTGGTGGCCCTTGCCGGCGCGGCGCTGCCGGCCTGGCGCATGCGGCGCCTGGACATCGCTAGCGCGCTGAGGCGCTGACATGAATTCATTGCGCCAAACCCTGGCCGTCACCGCACTCAATCTCCGCAATCTGCCCAGCCGGTTGTGGCCTTCCCTGGTGATCGTGGCGGGGATGGCGGCCGCCATCGGCGTGCTGGTTTCCATCCTGTCTCTGGCGGAAGGCTATAGCGAGATGGCGCGCCGCACCGGCGATCCCGGCCGCGCCGTCATCCTGGCTGAAGCGTCCGACACGGAAGGATTGAGCGCCATTTCCCGCGGCTTGATCGGCGACATCACGGGGATGCCCGGCATCGCCAGGGATGCGGATGGCGCCGCCCTGGCGGACCCGGAATATGTCAACGCCTTCCATGCCAATCCCAAGTCCGACGGCGTTGTGCGGTTGCTGGTTCTGCGCGGGCTGGGACGCAAGGGCATCGCGGTGCGCCCGGAGTTCAGGATCACCTCGGGACGCATGTTCCGGCCGGGCGCGCGCGAACTGGTGATCGGCATCGCCAGCCGGCAGGGATTTCGCAATCTGGACGTGGGCGACAAGGTCCCCATGCAGGACGGGGAATGGCCCATCGTGGGCAGCTTCACCACCGGCGGCGATGTCCTGGAAGGGCAATTGCTGGGCGATGCCGCCACCCTGATGAGCGCGGCCCGGCGCAACGACTTCAGCAGCGTGATCGTGCGATTGGACCGGCGGGATGGCCTGGCGGTCTTGCAGCATGCCCTGGCGGCAAATTCCAGGCTCGGCGTGCGGGCGGAACGCCAATCGGACTATTACGAGCGCACAACCCGGGAAACCGCTTCCTTCTTCCGCGCCATCGCCTATGCCGTGGGCGGTATCATGGCGCTGGGCGCCCTGTTCGGCGCGCTCAACATCATGTACTCGGCGGTCGGGGCGCGCGCCCGCGAGATCGCCACCCTGCGCGCCTTGGGGTTCGGCGGCATGGCGGTCGCGGTTTCGGTGATCGCGGAGGTTGTCCTGCTGGCGCTGGCCGGAGCCCTGATCGGCGTCGGCATCGCCTGGGCGCTGTTCGGCGGACAGGGCTATGCCTTTGGCGCCACCGTTTTCCACCTCGCCGTATCACCCGCGCTTGTGGGCGTCGGTCTGGGCTGGGCGCTGGCCGTCGCCTTGTTGGGCGGCATTTTGCCGGCGGTTCGCGCTGCGCGATTGCCCGTGGTCGATGCGTTACGAGCGACATGATTGACCTGAAAGATCGCGGCTAGGCCAGAGCGCTCCGCGCCCAGTCAAAGCACTTGCGGTTGTTGGCTTCTTCAGCCGCAAGCTGGGCTTCGGGTGGCAGCGTGCTGAGGATCGGCAGCGGCTTCTTGCTTTGATTGGCATTCACCAGCCGGATGGTCTCGGCCAGGAATTTGCCGCTGCGATCCGGCCAGGTCGCCCAATATTTGTCGGTCAGCACCGGCACCTTGAGCGGATCGCGGGTGATCAGCTCGTGCATCGGCTGCAACTTGGGATTGGATTTCTTCAAGATCGCCCACATCGCCGGGATGTCCATGAAGCCATCCTCGAACAGCACTTCGGACAGAAGAAAGCCGTCGGCATAGTTTTGCACCGCCATGTTCTTCATGTGGCAGGACTTCACATAAGGCGCGAGCTTGGTGATGACGTCCATGGGATCGTCGCACATGGCGATATTGTTGCCGAAGTCCACCAGCGCGCCAAAATTGGCGCTGGAATATTTCTTCAGCACCTCGACCTCTTCATCCACCACCCGGTCCTTGTGGTTTTCCATGGCCAGCGGAATGCCGACACGATCGGCAATGGGCACGCAGACGTCCAGCACCGCCAGGGCGTTGGCCTTCCAGTCTTTGTATTGCTGCAGGCTGGTGAAAGTCTCATAGCGGCGGCCGACAAAGCAGACCGTGCGCACGCAGGGCGCGCCCAGCGCCTTGTACATCCGCAAACCCGCTTCAAAGGCCGATGCGTCATCGCCAGGCTTGTCCAGCAGCCTTATGTCGCCTTCGAAAAACATCTTGTGATGGTCGAGACGCGCGCGCAGTTTCTTGATGTCGGTGTCCGGCGGAATCGCCATCTGAACGCCGCCCGCGCCCAGGCTGCGGACATAGTCCAGCGTAGCGATCGGATCGGCGGCCCCCCGGGCATTGGGATTGTCGCCGCGGATTTTGCGGAAATAGTGACCCAGCGCGGTCTGGGCGACACCCAGCGGCGACATGGGCCGATCTGCCGCGAAGGCGGGCATCACCGAGACGGCCGCCAGCGCGGCGCCTCCCATCATCACGTCGCGCCGTGTTGCCATGCGACTTCTCCGGTCCTTTGGATTATGCGGCGGTCCAGCCGCCATCGATCAGAATATCGGTACCGGTGATAAAACCGGCCAAGTCGCTGCACAGATAGCAGGCCAAACCGCCGATCTCCTCCACCTTGCCCCAGCGGCCCACCGGCAGCTTGGTGAGAAACAGCTTGTTGGCTTCCGAGTCGTTGATGATCGGAAGATTCATCTCGGTGTGGAAGGGGCCCGGCGAAATACCGTTGACGGTGATGCCCTCGCCCGCCAGTTCCAGCGCCAGCGACCGGGTGAAGCCCAGCAGGCCCGACTTGCCGCTGGAATAGGCGGTACGATTGGGCAGCGAGACATGGGCCATGATCGAGGACAGGTTGATGATGCGGCCATAGCCGGTGCCCTTCATGCCGGGCACGAAGGCGTTGCAGGCCAGAAAAGTGGTCACCAGGCTGGAATCCACCACGCTCTGGAATTCGGCAAGCGTGAAGTCCGTGACGCTCTTGCGGATATTGATACCGGCCGAGTTGATCAGAATCTGCGGGTTTTTGAACTTGGCGTTCACATCCTTGGCCAGGCGGGCGACGTCGCTTTCGCTGGTCATGTCGGCGGTAAAAATTTCCACCGTGCCGCGCTGGGCTTTGAGATCGCCCGCGACCTTGTTCAGCTTATCCTTGTTGCGGCCCACCAGTGCGATCTTGGCGCCCGCACCCGACAAGGTGTGCGCCATGGCTTCGCCCAGGCCGCCCGAGCCGCCCACAATCACCGCCGTCTTGCCACTGAGATCAATTTTCATGGAACCTTCCAGGGTGGAATTGAGATTAGCGTTTGGCGTCGGGCTCGAGGAACAGCCAGCAACTCGCCGATACGATCGCCGCGGCGGCCATGGTGTACATCACGATCGCCCAGTTATTGTTGGTGTGTTGGAGAATGAGGCCGAACACCACCGGCGCCACAAAGCCCGCGAAATTGCCCAGCATGTTCATGGTGGAGGACACGGTGGCGGTATATTGCTTGCCGATCTCCACGCAGGTGTTCCAGCTGATCGGCATGGTGAGATCGCTGGCAAAGCTGGCCAGCCCCATCAGCGCCATCGGCAGCGCCACACCTGGTATGCTGGGAATGATAAAGATCAGAACGGCGGTGGCGCAAAAACCGCCAAATGCCACCCATTTGCGCGGCACCCAGAGCGGCAGGAAGCCCGAAACGATCGAACCAAGCCCACCCAATGCCAGCGGTATCATGGCATAGCCGGCAGCGATACCGGGCGTCAGGCCACGCGACTGCTGCAGCCAGGTCGGCAGCCAGGTGACATAGAAATACCAGGTATAAGAGAAGCCAAAATATTGCAGGCCCAGGAAAGCGATGTCGCGTTGCATCAGCAGCCGATACCAGGGCATGCCGTGATCGTGCAGCACCAGTGCGCGTGAGGCTTCCAGCATCGCCAACTCGGCCTTGTTGACCGACTTGTGCTCGGCGGGATCGTTGCGGAACCAGGGCAGAAAGGCGAGGACCCAGGCCGCGCCCAGCAGCGCCAAAATACCGAAGCCCATTCGCCAACCGAAATTATGGATGACGAAGAACGCCACCGGCGGCGCCAAGGCCCCGCCCCAGCGGCCGAAGGCCCACATCACGGCTTGCGCCTTGACGCGCTCACCCACCGGCAACCAGGCCGACAGCATGCGCGTCAGGTTGGGAAAGCAGCCCGCCTCGCCCGCGCCGAACAGAAACCGCATGATCCATAGTGACGTCAGATTCCACACCCAGCCGGTCATCGCCAGACAGATCGACCATAACAGCACAAGCTGGCTCAGCACCCGGCGCACGCCCAGCTTGTCGCCCAAAAGGCCCATGGGAATTTCGAACAGCGCATAAGACAGGCCAAAGGCGCCCAGCACCATGCCGGTCTGCGCCTTGTTCAGGTGCAGGTCGGCCGAGATCGGCACGATTGCCTGGCTGATCGCCACCCGCTGGATGTACATAATCATCGCCAGGGCCAGTGCGAAAACCACGACCCAATAGCGCGCGCGCGTTGGTTGCATTACGTCGTCCCGCCCCTTGGTTATCCTGTCCCATTATTGGGGCATGGGAAGCCGTACCCACCTATAAGGCTTCACATCGGCGTTCGATTTCTATACTAAATTCGGTCGTTGGGAAGTCAATGCATCAAGGCTGGGTCGCGCCCGCGCGACATCGGGAATAACCAATAGAATACAAGGGCTTTGAGCGCCACGCCGCCCTCCCCCGATGGCCTCTATGGAGTGATGATTTGAGTAGCCAAGTTCTTCCGCAGTCCTTCAACTTCGAAGGTCAGGTGGCGTTGGTCACGGGGTCTGGCCGCGGCCTGGGACGCATGATCGTCGAGACGCTGCTGAAGGGCGGCGCGGCAGTAGCGCTGCACGACATCAATGAAGAGGCGCCGGCGGCCTTTGGCGAGAGCCCCAGCCTGACGGCCTTGGCGGCGAGCCTGTCGGAGCGCGGCGGCGCCAAGGTCACGGCAGTGATCGGTGACATTTCGAAGGAAGACGATACCAAGGCGATTGTGAAAAAGGTCGAGGCGGCGCTGGGCCCGATCACCATTCTGGTCAACTGCGCCGGCGGCGACATCGCCGCCAAGGGCGGCAAGCCCAATCCCAATGACGCGCTGAACATCAGCCTGGAAGACGCGACAGCCGTGATGAACCGCAACTTCATCGGCACCATGCTGATGTGCCGCGCCGTGGTGCCTGGCATGATGCAGCGCCGGCGCGGCGCGGTGATCAATTTCGGCTCTCTCAATGGCCATGTCGGCGTCTCGCCGGAAGTGGTCTATGGCTGCGCCAAGGCCGCGATCCTGCATTACACGCGCTGCCTGGCGCTTGAGATGCGTCCCCATGGCGTGCGCGTCAATGCCGTCAGCCCCGGCCCCACCACCACCGCCCGCTTCCTGGCCACCCGCACCACCGATCCCGCCATGATGGACGGGGTGTCGCTGGAGCGGTATGCCAAGCCTGTTGAGATCGCGGGCGCCGTCGCCTTCCTGGCCAGCGATCAGGCAGGTTTCGTCAATGGCCAGGTTCTGCGGGTCGATGGCGGCATGACCCTGTTCGCAGGCTGAACGTGTTTTTCAATTTGAATCATTAGGAACCTCTTATGTCCCATTCCGACAAAAAATATGATGGCAAGACGCCCCAGACCTTGCGCAGCCGCGCCTGGTTCGACAATCCCGACAATCCCGACATGACGGCGCTGTATCTGGAGCGCTATCTGAATTTCGGCCTGACGCGTGAGGAACTGCAGTCGGGCAAGCCGATCATCGGCATCGCCCAGACCGGCAGCGATCTGTCGCCCTGCAACCGCCATCACATCGCCTTGGCGGAGCGCGTCCGCGAAGGCATCCGCGAGGCCGGCGGCATCGCCATGGAATTTCCGGTCCATCCCATTCAGGAAACCGGCAAGCGCCCGACCGCTGGCCTGGACCGCAATCTCGCCTATCTGGGGCTGGTGGATCTGATTTACGGCTATCCGCTGGATGGTGTTGTCCTGACCATCGGCTGCGACAAGACCACGCCCGCCTGTCTGATGGCGGCGGCGACGGTGAATATTCCCTCCATCGCCTTTTCGGTCGGCCCCATGCTGAACGGCTGGCACGAGGGCGAGCGCACTGGCTCGGGCACCATCGTGTGGAAAGCGCGCGAGATGATGGCGCGCGGCGAACTGGACTATCGCGGCTTCATGGAACTGGTGGCATCGAGCGCGCCTTCGGTGGGTTACTGCAACACCATGGGCACCGCCAGCACCATGAACAGCCTGGCCGAAGCGCTGGGCATGCAGCTGCCCGGTTCCGCCTCCATCCCCGCGCCATACCGGGAACGCGGGCAAATGGCTTATGCGACCGGCAAACGCATCGTGGAAATGGTGCATGAAGATCTGCGCCCCTCCAAGATCATGACCAAGGAAGCGTTTCACAACGCCATCGTGGTCAACTCCGCCATCGGCGGCTCCACCAACGCGCCCATCCATATCACCGCCATAGCCCGCCATATGGGCGTGGATGTGCCGCTGCAGGAATGGCAGACCGTCGGCCACAAAGTGCCGCTGGTCGTCAATCTGCAACCGGCGGGCGAATATCTCAGCGAGGATTTCCACCATGCCGGCGGCATTCCCGCCGTCGTCAACCTGCTGATGGAAAAGGGCCTGATCAAGGAGAATGCGCTGACTGCCAATGGCAAGACCATGGGCGAGAATTGCCGTGGCAGGAAGGTGATGCTGCCGGAAGTGATCTGGCCGTTCGACAAACCGCTGAAGGCGGAGGCCGGTTTCATCGTTCTCAGCGGCAACCTGTTCGACAGCGCCATCATGAAGACCAGTGTGATCAGCAAGGAATTTCGCGATCGCTATCTGTCCAATCCGAAGGACCCCGAAGCCTTCGAAGGCAAGGTCGTGGTGTTCGACGGGCCGGAAGATTACCACAAGCGGCTGGACGATCCGTCGCTGAACATCGACGAGAACACGCTGCTGATCATGCGCGGCGCGGGCCCGATCGGTTATCCCGGCGCCGCCGAGGTGGTGAACATGCATCCGCCGACGGCGCTGTTAAAAGCAGGCATCAATGCCCTGCCCTGCATCGGCGACGGCCGCCAGTCCGGCACCTCGGGCTCACCCTCGATCCTGAATGCTTCACCGGAAGCCGCCGCAGGCGGCGGGCTGGCGCTGCTGCAGACCGGCGACAGGGTGCGCGTGGACTTGAACAAAGGCACGGCCAACATGCTGCTGTCCGACGCGGAGATCGTCAAGCGGCGTAAAGACCTGGAAGCGCGCGGCGGCTTCGCCTATCCCGCGTCGCAGACGCCGTGGCAGGAAATCCAGCGCGCCCATGTCGGTCAGATGGGTACCGGCATGGTGCTGGAGAACGCGGTCAAGTATCAGAAGATCGACCAGACCATGGGCATCCCGCGCGACAATCATTAAAGCCACGCGCACAAAAATCAACGGCGCCGGAGTGATCCGGCGCCGTTTTTATTTGCTCGCGGCGAAGACTTAAATCTTCGTGCGTTTGACCAACTGCTTCTGGCTTCCCAGCTTGTCGATGCCAAGCGTGATCACGTCGCCTTCCTGCAGGAACACCGGCGGCTTCATGCCCAGGCCGACGCCCGGCGGCGTGCCGGTGGAAATCACATCGCCCGGCTGCAGGCTCATGAACTGGCTGACATACGACACCAGAGTGGGCACATCGAAGATCAGGCTGGCAGTGGAACCGGTCTGCATACGCTTGCCGTTCACATCCAGCCACAGGCCCAGAGTGTTGAGATCGCCGACCTCGTCCAACGTCACCAGATAGGGACCGAAGGGACCGAAGGTGTCGCAGCCCTTGCCCTTGTCCCAGGTACCCAGCCGTTCCAGCTGAAATTCGCGCTCCGACAGATCGTTCACCACACAGGCGCCCGCGACATAGTCCAGCGCCTTTTCCTTGGAGACATAGCGCGCCTCTTTGCCAATCACGATGCCCAGCTCGACTTCCCAATCGCCCTTCTTGGCGTTCGGCGGCAGATAGACATCGTCATTGGGGCCGATAATGGCGGAGGTTGCCTTCATGAAGATGATGGGCTCGCTCGGCGCGGCCATGCCGGATTCGGCGGCGTGATCGGAATAATTCAGGCCAATGCAAAGAAATTTGCCGACCTTGCCCACCGGCTCGGCAATGCGCACGCCCCCAGAATTGAATGAGCCGACCACCGGCAAAGCATCGATCTTGGCGGCACGGATCGCGGAAAGGTCCGCCAGAACCTTGCCGTCAATGTCCTTTACAATTCCCGACAGGTCGCGAATCTGGCCGTCCTTGTCGAGCAGGCCGGGCTTTTCCTGACCCTTGGGGCCGTAGCGCAGTAGCTTCATTTTCTTTTCCTTGAACTGATAAAAAATTCCGCCGCGTTTTAGCGCGGCGGGAGACTTTATGACAGGGATTTCTCCGGGCCTATTTTGCCGGGAAGCTGGCGGCCAAGTACTTGGCAATGGTGTCGAATTCGGCATCCGTGGCATTGGCGCCATTATTGGCCATCTGGTTGACTAGGTCCTTCCAGCCTTGCGCATCCAAATTCTGGTGTGCCGCGATTTCCGGCGAATGGCATTGGGCACAAACCCGTACCGCCACGTCGCGCCCCTGCCCTTCCGGCAAGTCCTTGAAATCATCGGCCCAAACAGGGCCGCTGGCCAAACCAAACAAAAAAGCACCTGCAAATACACGCACGATCATTCCTCTTTCCTGCCCCAAAACCTGCTCCCGTTTAATTCCTCGGCACTGCGAACGCGACGACCTCGTCATTGGTGACGACGGAACCGGTCTGTGAGCCGCCAGTGTCCATCGCCGCCACGAATTGCCGCCCGTCGGACCCTTTGTAGGTAACCGGCGTAGCGGTGACGGATGCCTTTAACTTAACTTCCCACAATTTGTCACCTGTCTCGGTGGCAAAAGCGCGGAAGCGGAAATCATCGGTGGCGCCGACAAATGTCAAGCCGCTGGCCGTCAGTATGGTGCCGCCCAGTCCGGGGCGCCCTGTATCCTGCAAGCTGGCCGGGAAACTTTCGGTAACGCCCAGCGTCTTGCGATAGACCACATCGCCGGTATCCACATTCACCGCCACAAGCTGGCCCCAAGGGGTGGGCCCGCAGGGCAGCTTCTTGTCGGCATCCCAGAAGCGGCGATACATGCCCATCGCGCCCGAATTGGCGAAGCTGCCGTCCGGCTTCTTCTCGATCCGCATGGGCTGGAACAGGTTGTTCACATTGGCGATGAAAAGATGCAGCTTGGGATCATAACTGCCACCATAGAAATTCACCCCGCCCTGTGTACCGGGCGGCGACACGGCATATTCGTTATAGCCGGGCGGCAGAAAGGTACTGCCCAGCACCATGTGGTTGTCGTCCACCAGCTTCTCGCAATAGGCCTGATGCGAAGGCTCGCCCTTGTAGAGATTATCGCGCGACAGGGTGCCCTGCGACAGCTGCTCTGGTTTCACCGGGAAAGGCTGGGTGGCCGAGGTCTGTTCGCCCGGCACTTTGCTCTGCGGCACGGGACGTTCCTCGACGCCGAAGATCGGCTTGCCGGTGACGCGGTCCAGGATAAACGCCAGCGCATTCTTGTTCACAGTGAGAACGGCGGGGATGGTCTTGCCGTCCTTGTGCACATCCATCAGCACCGGCGGATCCTGGGTGTCATAGTCCCAGATGTCGTGATGGACGACCTGGAAATGCCAGAGATACTTGCCGGTATTGGCATCTACCGCGACCAGCGAGGAGGAGAACAGATTGTTGCCCGGCCGGTCGACGCCGACGCGGTCATTGTTGGGCGCGCCCAGCGGCATGTAGAGGATGCCGCGCTTCTCATCCACGGTCATGTAACCCCAGACATTGACGCCGGAGCGGTTGCGGGCGCTGTCGCCACCCCAACTGTCATAGCCGAACTCACCGGGCCGCGGCACGGTGTGGAAAGTCCAGACCAGCTTGCCGGTGCGCACATCCCAGGCGCGGGTGTCGCCGTTCGCTCCCAGATTGGGTGTCGCGTCGGGCGTCCCGGCGCCGGTGATGATAAGGTTCTTGTAGATGACCGGCACTGCGGGCTGGCCATAGGGCGCCTTCATGTCGGTGCCCATCACTTCCGGCGTCTTGAGATTGACGATGCCATGCTCGCCAAAGCCTTCGATCGGCGCGCCCGTCTTGGCGTTGACTTCATAGAGCCGGCCTTGCCGGCTGCCGAACACGATCGTAGCGGGATGGCCCTTGGCGCCCTTCCAGTACGCCACGCCCCGCTCCGTCGGGGTGTCAGCGTCGGGCATCTTGTACTTCCACAGCTCGGCGCCGGTGGTGGCGTTGAGCGCGATGATCTCGCCATAGCTGGAGGCGACGTACATGCTGTTGCCCACCACGATCGGAATCGCTTCCGCCAGACGCGGATGCCCCGTATAGCCGGCCGGCGTCATATGATAGGTCCAGGCAATCTGAAGATTGGCGACGTTGGACCTGTTGATCTGGGTCAGCGGCGAATAGCGCTGCCCGCCCGCATCATGGCCGCTTACGCTCCAGTCCGTGCCTGCGCCAAAGGCCGCCGTCGCCAGCAACGCAAGCGCCGCGCTTCCCGCGCTCGCCGCTTTCGCCGGTCCACCGGACCGGCTCTTGAAGCGCGGCTCGCCTTTCAAAAATACCTTCATCGCCCACCCCTTTTATACAGTCCGACCTGACTGACAGATGAACGGCCACCGCCGCAGGACGGCGATGGCCGTGAAAGATGCCTTGCTTACAGTTCCGGACGCGCGGCGCGGGGCGGCGACGCCACATAGTCCGCCAATTCGCTGACGGGCTTCTTGCCGGCCCAGGCGATGCCGCGCAGCAGAACTTTCTGGATGGCGAGATCCTGAAGGCTGTCCACCATATGGCCCTGCATCCAGACAAAGGCGCGCGCCGGCTGGCCGCCCGGCAGCGTGTGCTCATAGGTCCACATTTGCGGAATGGTCTGGCCTACGCCGCCGCCGCGGCGCGCGCTGGGCGTGTCGGGCATGGTGACGGTGAGGATGGGATGAACTTCCGGCGCGAAGTTCAGTTTGTAGAATGCCTCGTCATAAATCTGCGCCGGCATGCCGGCGGCGATGGGATTGTCCTTGTCCACCACATTGTAATCCAGGGTTGCGGTCCAGGTGTAATTGACTTCGCCGTGCTTCTTGCCCGCGCCCACCAGGGTCGCCATGTCGGCGGGATCGGGACCGCACAGGGAATCGTGGAAGGTGACCAGACCGCCGCCGCGCTTCACATAGGCCTGCAGCCGGGCGCGTTGTTCGGGTGTCATGTAGCCGGCATCACCCTTGTAGATGATCACCACGTCGGACTTGTCGAGCTGTTCCTGGCTGGGGAAGGAGAAGGCGCCATCCACCACCGCGCCATGGGCGGTCAGCAGTTTGCTCCAGGTATCCATGAAATAAGGATAGTCATGCGCACCGGGACCGTGACTCTTGAGGCCGCCGAACAAAAAGATGCGTATGCCGTTCACATTCTGCCCCTGGGCGCGGGGCGCGGGCCACTGGGAATAACGCGCATAATCCTTGGCGGTCTGTGCCACGGCGCTGAAAGACAATGATGCGGCACAAGCCAGCGCCAGCGCGCCGGACAGCAGAATGGTCTTGATGGTCATGGATGTTCTCGTTCCTTGCGATGGTCCCCTGCTTCAAGTGGCGGTTCTAAACGACCCCATCTCCGCAGACGGCGCACCTTAGGCAGAGGCCCGCTTTTTTGCCAGCGGACAAGTTGCCCCTCCGGCGTTCAGGAGGCTTGGTTACCCCAATGCAAGCGCTGTCACTCGGACGCGGGGAGGATGTCACCCAGTTTTTGCATATGCGAGATTGCCCTCCCCCGCGCGCGCGTCAGCGCGCTTGCATAGGGGGAGGTGGCCGTAGCAGCGCTTGCGATGCGAAGGCCGGAGGGAGCAACTTATGAGGGCTTATTGGCCAGGGGGGAATAGCGCTCCGGCTCGGTATGGGACATACGCACATGGGTCAGCAGCACAGTCTGCGGGTCGTCATCGGAGCGGCCCGCCACCGCATCCAGCAGGATGTGATGATGGCTCATGCGCCAGCGCCGCACATCCCGTGTGACATGTTCCAGCGTCTTGTGGGCGAACAAAGGCACCATAAGGGCATTCAACGCCCGTTCGAGATAGGGATTGCCGGCCGCCTTCCACAAAGTACGGTGAAATTCCAGATCCAGGGCGGCGGCCTCCAGCAAGGTGCCGTTCCAGTCGTCCATCTGGCGCACGACTTTTTCCAGCCCCGCCAAAATCTCGGGCGTCATGCGCGCCTTTGCCAGACGCATCGCTTCGGTTTCCAGAACCAGACGCAAGGACGTTATCTGCTGGACTTCCTCCGGCCCGATATTGATGACAAACATACCGCGCCGCTCGCGGTTCTGTACCAGCCCCTGTTCCTGAAGCTGTGACAGCGCCTCGCGCACCGGGATGCGGCTGATGTTCAATTCGCGCGCGATCTGGCTTTCATTCAGGCGGTCTCCCGGCCTGTACTTGCCCGCCAGAATGCCGGCACTGAGCACTTGGACGACATGGGCGCGCAGTGTGGTGGGTGCGCGCGCGGAACTAAACGTTTCCAGGGGATCTTGCGCGGGATTTTCCATTATCACCTCCTATGGCAATGCATAGGCGATGACATAATCGCCCTGTTTGTTCTGCAGGGCGGAATGGCCGCCCGCCGAAACCACCACATATTGTTTGCCATTTGCGTCCAGCCGATAGGTCATCGGCATCGACTGACCGGCGGCCGGCAACGATACCCGCCACAATTCCTTGCCCGTCGCGGTTTCGAAGGCGCGGAAATAACGGTCGGTGGTGGCGGCGATAAAGGTGAGGCCCGATGCCGTGGTGATGGCGCCGCCCTGATTGGGCACGCCCAAATGAAACCAAAGCGGCCAGGGCGCCTCGTCGCGGCTGGTGCCCAGCGGCACTTCCCACACTTTCTTGCCGCTGGTCATGTCGATGCCGGTGAGACGGCCCCAGGGCGGCGCGTTACAGGGCGCACTGAAGATGGACATCATGTTGTCATAGACTTGGCGATAGGGCGTGCCGATCAGCGGCGAATAGCCGTCCGAGCCCTTATGCGGCGCCAGGTGATGTGCGCCCAGTATATTGTTGGAATTGACCACCAGCATATTGCGCTGGGGATCGAACGCCATCCCGCCCCAGTCCATGCCGCCCAGGCTGATGGGATAATCCACGCTTGGCTTGGAATAATAGGGCGTGAAAATACCTTCATTGACCAGCGCATGGAACCGCTTGAGACAATCCCACTTGTCCACCAAGGCGAAGCCGAAAATATCGGAATCCTGGAACTTGGTGATCTGGACTTCGTGCTCGGGAAGCGTGGGGATCGGCTGGGTGGGCGACAGGCCCTTTTGTAATCCGGAAGTGGAGACTGGCATTTCCACCACCGGGAAGATCGGTACGCCGGTCTCGCGATTGAGAACAAAGATGGTGCCCATCTTGGTGGCCTGGGCGAGCGCGGGCACCGTCTTGCCGTCCGGTGACTTATAGTCAAACAGCAGCGGCTGGGACGGTGTGTCGTAATCCCATATGTCCTTGTGCACGAACTGATAGTGCCAGACAGGCTTGCCGGTATCGGTGTTCAACGCCACCACCGAGCTGCCGTAATAATCCCAATTGCCCTTTCCGATCACCCCATCCACTTGCGGCGTGCCGGTGGGCAGGAAAATCAGCTTGCGCTCCATATCCACCGACATGGGCGCCCAGACATTGGGGGCGCTGCGCGGATAGTGCTGCGCATCACCCTGGTCCATGTCGGGCGGCGCAGCGGTGAAGGCCCACACGGTCTTGCCCGTGCGGGTATCCAGAGCGCGCACCACGCCGCCGGGCATGTCGGTATTGTGGAAATCGATGATCTTGGAGCCGGTGATAACCATGTCGCCGACGATGGTGGGCGCCGAGGAGATGCCCCACAGGCCGGGCTTTTCAATAAAGCCGAGGCCCTCATGCAGATCCACCTTGCCGTGATCGCCGAAACTGTCGCACGGCTTGCCGGTGTCGGCGTCCAGCGCCCACAATTTGCCGTCAATGGTGCCGCCGAAAATGCGCTGCAAACATTCTTTGTCCGAGCCGCTCGTCTGACTGTCCTTCCAATAGGACACGCCGCGGCAGACAATCACAGTCGAGCCGAATGTGTTGGGATGGGCATCGAACATCCACTTCTGTTTTCCGGTGGTGGGATCCAGCGCGATGATGCGGCTGCGCGGCGAACAAAGATAAAGCGTGTTGTTGGCCACAATAGGCGTGGCCTCGAAGGCGAGGTCGGCATGTTCGCCCGGCTTGGAGAGATCGCCGGTGCGATAGGTCCAGGCGACCTTCAGGTCCTTCACATTTTCGGGCGTTATCTGGGTGTTGGCACTGTGGCGCTGGCCGGTGGCAGTATGGCCCCAGACCGGCCAGCCATCCGCCACGCCACCCGAATGGCTGTAGCTGCCTTCAGGCTTGCTGTCGCAGCTTGCCAAAACCGGCGCCACCAACAGCGCGGTTGCAAAGGCCGCCGCAAGGCGCCCGCGATTGCCGGTCCTGAACATTCCGCCCCATTCCTTCAAGGTCTGAAAGGATTTTCAGCCCGGCCCCCGCCTGGACTTTGTATATAGCTTTATTTCAGTCGATATATAACGCTATTTGCCGGCAATGGGGTGCCCCTCTATGGGATTCCCGCCTAGACTGCCGAAAAAATAGAGGGATCATGCGATGACCTTATCCCAAATTTCACGCCGCATGCTGATCGGTGCAATCGCTGCGGGCGCGGTGCCCGCCTGGGCAGCGAACAAGGTTAAACCGCGCGCCTTGGCGCTGATCGGCGACCGCTATCACAACCCCGATTATATCCACGTAAGTCTGGACCGGGTCTTCCACGAACTGGACCTGCCCATCGACTACACCATGGATTATGCGGGGCTGTCGGCAGCATCGCTGAAGCCTTATCAACTGCTGCTCATTCTGCGCGACGGCATGATCTGGCCGGGCGGCTATTCCGGGCCCGATGCCTATACCGCCTATGAAATGGACCTGGAAGACGCGGACAAATTCCCCGCGGCCAAGTCGGTATCATGGATGACCGAGGAACAGGGCCTGGCGGTCAAGAGTTTCGTCGAAGCAGGCGGCGGCTTTTACCCCCTGCACAATTCCAGCCACATCTCGCTGTCGTCGAAAAATTATCGCGCGGTGATGGGCGGCGCCTATTTCGGCCATCCGCCGCTGCGCCCGTTCCAGGTGCATGCGACGGCGAACGCCCATCCCATCACGGCGGGCATGAAGCCCTTCATCGTCAATGATGAACAACACTATGTCGACTATGACAAAGATCCGCGCGCCGTCATCCTGGAGTCGGAAAATCTCGACGGCCTGACCTATGAGGGCCGCGGTACCAAGTCACCCGCCGGCTGGGCCTATGACTATGGCAAGGGCCGTGTTGTGTTCACGGCGGTCGGTCACACCATCCACGCCATGTGGAACCCGCAATACATCGAATTGCAGAAACGCTCGATCCGCTGGCTGCTGAAGGATCTCTGACGCGCTTATGGCGTTGCATCCGTTATTCGAACAAGGTGTTGCAGCCCATCGCGCCGGCAATCTGGCGCAGGCAGAAAAGCTGTACCGGCAAATACTGCGCGCCGACGCTTCCAGCTTCCCGGCACTGCATATGCTCGGGTTCCTCAAAGGCCAGCAGGGACAGTATGATGAAGCCATCACCCTGCTGAACAAGGCCGTAAAGCGCAATCCGGAAGACGTTACCGCGCGGGTGCACCACGCCCACGCCTTGATGGCAGCGCGGCGCTTCGACGAAGCACTGATCGCCTATGACCGCATTTTGGCGGCGCAGCCCGGCAATTTTGAGGCGCACTATAATCGCGGCGTGATCCTGTCGCAGAAGCAGCGTTTCGAAGAAGCCCTTGCCGCGCTCGACGCCGCCTTGGCGCTGCAGCCCGGTACCGCCGCGGTATTTCACAATCGCGGCGCGGTCCTGGTGGGGCTGGAACGCTATGGTGAGGCGATGGAAAGTTACGACCGGGCGCTGGAGCTGGATCCCGAATACGCGCCCGCCCGGGCCAATCGCGCCATGGCAGTCCTGAGTCTGTGCGATTGGGCGCGCGTGGCACAAACCACGCCCGAAGCCGTCGCCGCGGTGGCGCCGCCCCTCACCTTTCTGGGCTATAGCGACGACAAGCAGCTGCAACTCCAGTGCGCCGCTGGCACGACCCGAGCGCTTGTGCCCCAACCGCTAGCGCCGCTGTGGCGCGCCGAAAAATACCGCCATGACCGGATAAGGCTGGCCTATGTCTCGGCAGATTTTCGCGAACATGCCGTGGCGTTCCAACTGGCGCCGCTGATCGAGCGCCACGACCGCAGCCGCTTTCAGGTGATCGGTATCTCCACCGGCCCCGGCGACGACAGCGCCATCCGGGCCCGGCTGATCAAGGGCTTCGACCGCTTTCACGACTTCGCCGCCCTGAACAGCGACGAGATCGCGCGGCGCATGCGTGAAATGGAAATCGACATCGCCATAGACCTGGGCGGCCACACCGGCCAGGCGCGGCCGCAGATCTTCGCGCACCGGCCCGCACCCGTGCAGACGGCCTGGCTGGGCTATCCTGCAACCACGGGGGCGCCTTTCATCGATTATCTGATTGCCGACCGGATCGTGGCGCCATTCGAAGATCAGCCCTTCTTCAGCGAACAGTTGGTGCACCTGCCGCACAGCTATTTTCCCACCGACCCCGCCCGACAGATCGGCGCAACCCCCGGCCGGGCCGCATGCGGTCTGCCGGAGCAAGGTTTCGTTTTTTGTGCGTTCAACAACAATTGGAAAATTACCCAACCGGTATTCGACGTCTGGATGCGGCTGCTGCATGCGGTTTCAGGCAGCGTGTTGTGGCTGAAGCAGCCTGCGGCCGATGCCCGCGCCAAGCTGGAACAAGAGGCGGCTGCGCGCGGCATCGATCCGGCCCGGCTTGTCTATGCCGACACGGTGCCGCTCGACATGCATCTCGCCCGCCACGCTCTCGCCGACTTGTTCTTGGACACACTGCCCTACAACGCCCATGCCACAGCGTGCGACGCGCTGGGCGCCGGACTGCCGGTATTGACCTGCAAGGGGAATGCGTTTGCCGGACGCGTCGGCGCCAGTCTGCTGGACGCGGTGGGCCTGCCCGAGGAGGTAACCGAAAGCCTGGAAGACTATGAAGCCCGGGCGCTGGAACTGGCTCGCGATCCTGCACAACGGGCGGCGCTGAGGGAAAAATTGGCGCGCGGCCTGTCCACCGCGCCGCTGTTCGATGCCGACCGCTTTGCGCGCGATATCGAAACTGCTTACGTCACCATGTGGGAACGCCGTGGAGATCCACCCCGAGGCTTCAGCGTTGACTCGTCACGCTGAGAGAAAGCTTACGGCGCAGAAATAATCATGGTGTGAGGAACCCGGGCATTTGCCGCAGGATCCTCTTCACGCATGCCAGTTAATCCCGATCGCGGCGCTCACGATAAGAATGTCCGCAACGATGCTCATAAGCATCGCGGCCGCCATGGTCGCGCCAAACCGGATCACCCAGATTCAGGTCGCAGGGATCGGTGGCCGCACCGATCACGCCGCCTGCTACCGCGCCGGCGGCGGCGCCCAGGCCGGGGTTTCCAGCTGCTGCACCAATCACAGCGCCACCGGCGGCGCCAATCAAGGCTCCACTAGCGGCACGATCGCCGGGGTTGGTGCCACAACCGGCGACCAGCAAAGCCGCGGCAAATCCCAGAATCAGCATTTTTGTGCGCATGGTCTACTCCCTTTTCGAGAGCAGTAACGCGCGGCCGCGCGACCGGGTTCCAGCCGGCGTTCACATAGTTTTCGCCGGCACCATTAACTAGCTGAGGGAACTGCACGAAGCGACGCTTTACTGGCCCGCGGGGAAGATCAGATCTGCTCCAAACGCGTCTGCGAATCGCCGAACTGGTCCAGCTTGAGGCCAAAGCGGTCCATCAGCGACAGATACAGGCTGCACATCTTGCGCTTGTCGTCGCTCTCCTTGAGATAGTTGAGCGTGCGTCCGGTTTCCAGCGTGCCGCCAAGACCGCCGGCCAGGACCAGCGGCAGCCGCGAATTGTCGTGCTTGCGGCCGACAAACATGTTGGACATGAACATCAGGCAGCTATTGTCCAGCACGGTGCCGTCGCCTTCCTTCATGCTGTCCAGCTTGGACGCCAGATAGGCGTACTGGCTGACATGGAAATTGGCGATGCGTTCATAGCTGGCCGAGGAATTGTCATGGGAGGCGGCATGATGGCCTTCCTTGACGTCCAGGAACGGATAGTACATCGCCGACAGATCGCGCGAGATGATCAGGGATGCGACGCGCGTCTTGTTGGTCTGGAAGGCGATGGCGATGATATCGCACATCAGCTTGGCATGCTCGCGCAGGTCTTCCGGCAAGCCGCTGGCCGGCCGGTCCATCATGGCGGCGGACATGTTCTTGGCCTTGGCGCTGTCGTCGGCATTGTCCTTGGCCTTGCGCATCACTTCAATGCGCTTTTCGATTTCGCGCACGCTGGTGAGATATTCGTCCAGCTTGCCCCGGTCGGTGGCGCTGATCTTGCGCGACATGTCCTGGGCGCGTTCCTTGACCCGGTCGAGCACGGAAAGGTTCAGCATGCTACCGCGATTGTCGAACAGGCTGTCCCAGGCCAGCGAGGGATAGACCTCGACCGGCACCGGCGAGTCCGGCGTCTGCCAGGACAGATGCGAGCTGTAGGCCAACGAGAAGTTGGTCTCGTGATAGCCGGTCATCGGCTGCTCGCAAGCCAGCACGATGCTGGTCTGCGGCGTATCCTGACCGACATGCGCCGCAATCATCTGATCGACGCTGACGCCGGAATGAATCAGCGCGCCCTTGGTGATCTGCGCGCCCGACAGCAGGCTGCCGGTCTGGGCGGGATGAATGCCCTGATTGGTCAGCGCCTTGACGTAGAGACCATCTATGACGTTGATTTTCTTCTTCAGGGGCTCCAGCGACGACAGCGTCTTGCTGAGCTTCATGTCGGCGCCCGCGCCTTCGGCGCTCCAATGATCCTCATTGACGCCGCAGCCCAGGAACACCACGCCAAAGCGCTTGGGGAAATCGCTGGCCTGCGGCGTATCGGCCAGAGCGTTGACCGATTCCAGCCAGGGCAGCGCCATGGTGCAGCCGGCGCCCTTGAGCACCACGCGGCGAGAGAAGGCGCGCGAAAATGGAGAGTTGGAACGAGGCATGGTCAGTTCCCCTTTAGATAGGCTTTGATTGTGTCAATGTCGGCGGGCTGCACCGAGGCGTGCTTGATCTCGGCCAGTTCGGGTGCGCGCTTGTTGAGGAATTGCGGGCCGGTCACGATTTCCTCCACCAGGGCGCGGAAGCGGTATCCGTCCGACGCCAGTGCGGTCTTCATCTTGTCCACCAGCGATTCATCGGAAAGCTGGAGCGAGCGGTTAAGCGCATAGGCCAGCAGCTTGCGGCTGAGATTTTCCACATAACGGTCCTGGCGGTGGGCGCGGATATAGTCTTGCAGCCCGGACACGCCGACAGCATCCACCCCGCCGGGGAACGTCGCCGAAGCATCGACGGGCCGCCCCGCCAGATCCTTGGCCCGCGCATCGCCCACCGGGCCATAGCCTTCGAAGACCAGCCCAAAGGAATCGAAGCGCTGATGGCAACCGGCGCAGAAGGGATTTTTGTGATGCTGTTCCAGCATCGCCCGGATGGGCAGATCGGTCTTGGATTCGTCGCTGGGCAATTCCGGCACCACGGGCGGTGGCGGCGGCACGCGGATGCCCAGAACTTTCTGCACCACCCAGTTGCCGCGTTTCACCGGACTGGTGCGCAGGCCGGGCGAATTGACGGTCATGAACACCGCCATCGGCAGAATGCCGCCGCGGCCATACTTGCCGGCATCGTCCACCCGGACCCAGGTGTTCACGTCACCGGCCACATCGGGCATGCCGTAATGCTTGGCCAGCGGCGGATTGACGAAAGTATAGTTGCCATAGAGCAAATCCAGCATCGAACCATCATGCATGACCGCGTCCTGCATGAAGTGGATAGGTTCCTGGAACATCGCTTCGCGCAGATCGTCGTTGAAGGCCGGGAAGCGCTGGCGGTCGACCGAATTGTTGGTCTCGAACTGGCGGAAGACCAGCCAGTTACCGGTAAACTCGGTGGCCAACCCGCTGATCTTGGGATCCTTGAGCATGCGCCGCGCTTGAGCCTTCAGCACATCGGGGCGGTGCAGGTCGCCTGCCGCGGCGTGTTTCATCAGCTCCGCGTCGGGCATGCTGGACCAGAGAAAATAGCTCAAGCGGCTGGCTAGGCTGTAGTCGGACAAAGCTTCGCTGACGAAGGGCTTGGACATCACGGCATTCGTAAGGGCAGCCTTGATCAAGCCGGGCTTGGCCGCGCCCGCAACCGACTTGGCCAGATCGAAGCGATAGAGGAAGTCCGGCGACATCAGCACGCTGACAACACAGTCGCGGATGGCATCGTCATGCGACAGCCGGGTTTTGGTGCGAAGCTGCTGGTAATAGGTCAGAAGGCCGGCGCGCTCATCCGATGTGAGCGGGCGGCGATAGGCACGCTCGGCAAAGCGGACCAGCGCCGCCAGATGTTTGGGTTCGGCGGCGGCGCGCTCCTTTTCCACATGCCGCAGCACCGCGTTCACGGCGCCGAAGTGCCAGCGGAAAGCTTTGGGGGCGATCGGATCGTTGCCCGCCTTGTCCGCCGCCCACCGGGCCAGATACTTGTCGCGCATCGCAAAGATGACGGTCTCATCCGTCACTTCGTGACCGACGGGCCTTTTTGATCCGGACTCCGTGGAAAGAGTTCCATTGATATTGCCGTCGACTTCGCCGCTCTGGTTGAAATAATACTGGGTCCAGGTGCGCGCGGTCTGATCGGCCACATAGTCGAACTCGTCCCACAAACGGTTCAGCTGCTGCTGACCCTTCTTATCCAGAATCAGTTCCATCAGGGCGGTGTCGTCGCGGTAATAGCCGCCGGTATTGTGATAGCCGGCGCTCAGCAACCGGCCCTGGTCGATGGTGTTATCCGGCCAGTAGCGGCCACGCTCGGACACGACAAAAGTGTCCGGGAAAACGAATGCGAAGCGCGCGAAAGCCTTCTGGTAGCGGGCTTTCTGGCCAGCGGGGTAAACCAGGTCGGCATCGCCGGCGCGCGCATGCGCCGACTGAATCGCCCAGCGCGGCGAGGCATCTTCATGCAAGGGGGGATATTTCGGAATCTCGAGCAGCGTGGCGTCTGGCTCATTGTCGGCACGCAGGTCGCCCGGATCGCTTTTGCGATGGCCCGCGGCATATTGCGCGAGCCGCCAATTGTGCAACGGCTCCGACTGGCCGGGCAGGCCTTTCACCTTGGGAGCGGCGAACTGCATGGCGGTGTGGGCGCGGATGCGGGCGGCGAAATCGCGCATCTGCTGGGCCTGGGACGAAAGCTGATCGGCATTGGCGGCTTTTGGCGCGGGCAAGGCGTTCCACATGCTTTGCAGCTTGGCGACGGGGCCGACCGCGTTCTTGTCATGCAGGATGGACCAGACCAGCGGCAGATACTTGGCGCTGACTTTTGAATCGGCGGCGGTCGAAGCCAAACTCGCGCCGGGCTTGCCCAGCTGCGCGCGATAGCGATAGCGCCAGGCGGCCTGGAAATAGTCGGCAAAGTCGGTGTCCTGCGCATTATAGAACCCGATGATGCGCTGGATGGCGTATTTGTCGTGATCGCTTTCCACCTGCATCAGATGTGGCGCGAACTCGATGGTGTCGGGCTTGAGCACCATATGGTCGGCGACCAGGCGCGCGGCCTGCAGATATTTGTTCAGCAGCGCCGCCGACATGGTGAGCGACTCGCCGGAATTGTCGAAGCCGGCGGTATTGGCGGGATCCACCGGGAACTGGCGGGTGAGATCCATGTCCTGACCGGTGAGGTCGCGGACGGTGTAGTTGTATTCCGCGTTGCTGAGACGGCGCGCCAGCACGATGCCAGGATCGCCGCCCAGCCGCTTGATTTCCTCGCCGCGCACGGCATGGACCCAATCGATGATCTTCTGCGCGTCTTCCGCCGAAGGCTGCGGCATCTGCTTGGGCGGCATTTCGTGGGCGGTCAGCCGGTCGGCCAGCAAGGACCAGCGCGGGAAATCCTCCTTCACCTGATCCACCGAGGTGTAGGATTTGAGATCGAACTGCGCGGTGGGTTGCGCACCGCTGTGGCAGCCCACGCAATATTTGCCCACAAAGGGCTTCACCGTCGTATCCAATTGCTGTTGCAGCTGCGGCGAATCCGCCAAAGCCGATGTGCTGATACAGGCCAACAGGACGACAAAAAACCGCTTCATGGACAACTCATATGTTTCTTACCCGCCAGCCGCTTTTGCGCGGTCTCAAGCCCCTAGATCGGCGCTGGCGGGCCCAACGCAATCCCCAGACAATAACTCAGGCAAATAATCAGAATTCGGCCTTGCTGTAAAATTACCAGATGGCGAAAAAGCTGCGGTTTTTTGCGGGTTTATCGTTACCGGCAGGCAACCCCTTGTTCCGCCCTCTTGTGCAATGCAGCAAATGTTACATTGCAGCAAATTCAGGCACCGGACAGGTCCCGGGCGGGGTCTCGCCAAGCCAAAGAAAAACCCCCGCGCCTTGGGGGCGCGGGGGCTGATTCTGGCAAAGACGCGGACTTAGTCGCCGGTTACTTC
Source organism: Alphaproteobacteria bacterium (assembly GCA_025361185.1). GTDB lineage: Bacteria > Pseudomonadota > Alphaproteobacteria > Micropepsales > Micropepsaceae > Rhizomicrobium. The sequence continues at coordinate 28,173 of JANYAR010000164.1, forward strand.
GAAATTGTGCAGGATCGGCGGACGCGGGTTGAAGGGAACCCGGGTCGACCAGGGTGCGGCGGGATCATCGCCGGCGCGATGCCAACGGCCCTGGGCGGCAATCATCACGTCGCCCGGATCGCAGTTGAAGTAGGGCAATCCTTCGACCTTCATCCCGATCTTGCCTTCCATGATGAACCAGAATTCGGTCCAGCCGACATGGAAGTGGCCTTTGTTGGTATCGGGCGGCACTGGCGCGCCCTTGCCGCGCAGGATGTTGGAGGTGAAGTGGTCGTCCCAGACGAACTTGCCGCCATAGGGCTTATCCGTGCCGTTGAACTCCTTCATGTAGTCCACATAGATCGGGTTGGATTCCTTCTCCTTGGCCGGGCCGGTCAGGTTGGTGACCTTGGTATAGGTCATGCCCTTGACGGGATCGGGGGTCTCGCTGACCGGATAGAGCGGAACCGCGCCGGCTTGGCGCACTTCAAAGCGCAGCGCCGGCGTGGAACCGACATTCTCCAGCGTATACATGTGGCGGAAGGGCACATTCACAAAGAAGCCCTTGGTGGCGGTGAAAGGCGCATAGCCGTCGATCGACACCTTGATCGAACCGTCCCAGACGATGAAGACCAGCCGGTCGTCCGAATACATCTTCTGCTTGGTCTTCTTGCCCGGGGCGATGGAGATGTAATCGCCTTCCTGGTCCTTGTTGCGCACGATCGGCTGCACCCAGTCGCTCTGGCCCTTATGGGCGGCCAGGATTTCCGACAGCTTCCAGTGCGGCTTGTTCGGCGCGGTGTAGGGCGTCGGTGTGGTCGGTTTGGGCGACCAGAAAAGCGTGCCCTTGGCGAAATTTGTGGTCGGCATGTCTTCCTTGCCCAGAAACTGGGCCGACGCGGCGATCGGCGTCAAAAGCGCCAGTGCGGCGGCGGCGATAAAAAGCTTGGATTTCATAGCATTCCCCTGTTCAACGGCCTGACCTGTTGGCGGTCAGCTGGAGGGTTTTTAGTGCAAAAAGCCCCGGGCAACCAGAGCCAAGTGGCCGCAGAAGATGACGCGGCGCACACGGAACCGCGGCAAGCGATGGCGGTCACCGGAAAGACTGGAGCGGGTGATGGGAATCGAACCCACGTATGCAGCTTGGGAAGCTTTGTCGCACTCTTCTCATGAGTGCTCAAGGCTTCTCCAACTCGTTGAGACGATTCACCTTCTCCGCTTTCACCTCGAATATGCTTGCTCATGTGATCGCACCACTTCGCGCGATGATCTCGTGCCAAATCGCGTGCCAATTTTTGGAGAGCAAGATGCCGGTATTAGCCCTCAACGATATGACTGTACGCCATTTGAAACGCGGTCTCTACCTCGACCGCAAGACGCCATCCTTCGGCCTGCGCGTCGGTAAGCGCCGCAAGACCTGGCTCGTCATCGACGCCAATCGCAACAAGCAGAAATTCGGGCAGTACCCTGACCTATCGCCGGCCGACGCCCGTGCCGAGGCGAAGCGTCTGCTATCCCAGGCCCCTACCCTCAAGCCCTCTGCCATGACCTTCGCAGACGCTAAAACCGCCTTCCTAGAGGCCAATTATGCCGATGCGAGCCCAAGGACCAAGCACGAGGTAAAGAGGCTCCTAGACACCCATTTCAAGCCCCTGGACGCAGACTCGGTGGCTGACGTGACGGACGGGAAGATCAAGACCCAACTCGACCGCCTAGCCGCCACCCCTTCCGAGCAGCTCCACGCCTACAGGGCCGTCCGGTGCTTCCTCAAGTGGTGTACGCGCCCGCCGCGCAGGTTTATGCCTCATAGCCCTATGGAAGGCTACGAGCCGCCCTCAAAGGATAAGAAAGGAACTCACACTCTTACTGATACTGAGATCAAGAAAGTTTGGAACGCTTGTGAAGGCGAACGCGGTGCGATGGTCAAACTTCTTTTCCTATGGGGCACAAGAAACACCGAAACTGCAAGCATCAAGCGCGCGTGGAATGAGGACGGAGTTATCACCATTCCTGGCACACACACCAAGAATGGACGCGACCACGCGATACCTCTTCTTCCGCTCGCGAAGCAAGTGCTCGCGACACTACCGGAGAATGGACCCTACTACTTCCCCGGCCGCTCGGATAACGACGAACCCTTCAATCCTGGCTCCTGGGGCAAACTCAAACAGGAGATAGTCGCGCGCAGCGGCGTCGCAAATTGGCAGCTCCGCGACCTGCGCCGTACCTTTCGTTCAAACATTGCCCGCCTCAAAGTCCCGCGCGACCTCGCAGAAGTTTTAATCAACCATGCCCCTGCGGCGCTTGATGAAATCTACGACCGTTACGACCGTCTCTCTGAGAAAAGAAACGCCTTGAGACGCTATGAGCAGTGGCTACAAACCTTGCTTAAGATCTGATACAGTTCTCGCGCTCAAGGGCATTACCCGAGAGCTTGCAAGCTCTCCCAC
>JANYAR010000174.1 GCA_025361185.1 Alphaproteobacteria bacterium
TGTTGTAGACGTCGGGATCGTCCGGCTTCAAAGCCAGAGCCCGCCGATAATTTGTCACCGCGCCCTGCATGTCGTTCAGGGTCTGCAGGGCGAGGGCGAGGTGGAAATGATAGGCCGCCTCGCGATCATGCAGCGCGATGGCTTTGCGGATCAGTTCCGCGGCGGTTTTGGCCTGGCCTTGTTGCAGTGCAACCATGCCCAGCAGATGCAAGGCGTCCGCGCACTTCGGATCGGCAGTCAGGGCTTTGCGGTAAAGCGCGGCAGCCTGCTCCAATTGTCCGCCCCTGTGCAGGCGCACCGCTTCGGTGAGCATGCTTCGAATATCGAGACCCGCCAATATTGTGCCTTTCCCGGTCTACCGCTTCGAGCACGTGCTGCACCGCAGCACAGCGGCCGCGCGATGTTGGAAAATGTTACCGCGGCGGAAGCATTGTGCGGCGCGGGCCGTCCTGCATCGATTGACTTTGTTTCATCACGCGCAAAGAATAAACTATAATTAGCGAGCGCTGTTCAAATCGCTCCTAGGGGAAAAAGCAGAACCACAGAAAAAAACATAACAAAAAAATCTAGGGGGAATACATGAATAACCTGGTACAGAAGCTTATGCTTGGCTGCTCGGCAACAGCCATGGTCACTCTGTTGATCTCCAGCGCGCGAGCGCAGCAGCCCACCGAGAATGTGGAATCGGTCGTTGTCAGCGGTTCGCGCATTTCGATCGGCGGTTTCCAAGCGCCGACGCCGGTGACGGTGGTGGATACGGAAAAGCTGGAAAGCAACGCCTACGCCAATATCACCGATGACGTGCGGCAATTGCCCATGGTCAACTCCCCGCCTGCCTCCTTCGGCGTTTCGCAGGGTGCGGCCTCTCCCGGCACGGCGGGCGCAAACCTGCTTAACCTGCGCAATCTCGGTATCAACCGCACCCTGGTTCTGTTCGACGGCCAGCGCATCGTGAACGCCATCCTGACCGGTGGCGTGGACGTCACGACTTTGCCGAGCTACGTGGTCTCTCGCGTAGATGTTGTCACCGGCGGCGCTTCGGCCGCCTGGGGCTCCGACGCGGTTGCCGGTGTGGTCAATTTCATCATCGACAAGAATTATGTCGGGTTCAAGGGTTCGATTCAGGGCGGCGAGACTACAGATTCCGTCGTGCGCTCGTTTTCTTCCCAGGCGATGTGGGGTCAGAACTTCGCGGGCGACCGCGGCCATATCGAGGTGGCGGCGCAATACAATCAGCGTCCCGACACGGCCCTGCTAATCGAGCAAAAATGGTATCGCGGCTCCTATCTGGTCTCGAATCCGGCTTTCACCGCTGCGACCGCAAGCAACACCAATCCCCAATTTGTCATTGCCGACCATGTCGGTCTGGCGAATTCGACCCAGGGCGGCCTCGTCACCGCCAGCGCGGCGGGCGCCGGGGCGGTCGGCGTCAATGGCGTCACGGCTCTTGCTCCAGTCAATGCCCTGCGCGGCATCCGCTTTGTCGGCAATGGCCAGGTGCAGCAGGTAAACTTCGGCAATGTCACCGCCGGCGCGCTTTCCAATGGCGGCACGCTGACCGACCGGGACAGCGAGGCGCCCTGGCAGACCCTGGGCAACCCCAACAAGACCTACACCCTGTTCGCCCACGGCTCGTACAATTTGACCGATACGATCAAGGCTTCCTTGCAGATGAATTACGGCTACTTCACCGGCAAGGGCGATGCCCAATCCTTCCAGCAACTACCAGGCGCGGTGATCAAGCAGGACAATGCCTTCCTCCCGGCCTCGGTGGCGGCAGCCATGGTTGCCGGCGGCATCCCGTCCTTCACCATGGGCACGCTGAACGGCAACAATTTCAACAACAATACCGTCACCGGCCAGAACTATACCCACCAGGCCGCGGGTTCGCTGGCGCCGGCGACCACCTACAACCGCCGCCAGTTGATGCGTGGCGTCTTTACCCTGGAAGGCTCGCTGGGCTCCGACTGGCTTTGGAATACCTATTTCTCCCATTCCCAGACCCGCTTTTCGGTCCGCACAAACGGCGCGGATGTCATCGCCAACCTCACCGCCGCCCAGGATTCGGTCGTCGTCACGGCGGCCAATCGCGGCGCTTCCGGCTTCGCTTTGGGCAGCATCGTCTGCCGTTCGTCGCTGCCGGGCCAGGCGGCGGTCGTCGTCGGCAAAGTCACGGCGGCGGCGGGCTGCGTTCCCGTGAACTCCATCGGCGAGGGTGTCGCCAGCGCGGCGGGCATCGGCTATGTGACCGGCGCCAACCAGGACTTCGAGAACATGACGATGAACATGGACGTGTTCGAAGCGTCGATGCAGGGCAAGCTGCCCTGGTCGCTGGGCGCCGGCGACATCACGGTCGCGTTCGGTTTCCACTACCGCAAGGAAGCGGGCAGGAACGTCGCCACCACGACCGGCGATCAGGGCGGCTATTCGGTGGGCAACTACGCCAACTTCCCCTCTTCGAACATCAACGTGAGAGAGGGCTTCGTGGAGGTCAATGTCCCGGTCCTGAAGGACACCTTCGTGAAGTCGCTGGACTTTAATGCCGCCGGGCGCATGACCGACTATTCCACCTCCGGCCTGGTCGAGACCTGGAAGCTGGGCTTCACCAGCCAGCTCATCGACGACATCAAGCTGCGCTCCGTCTGGTCGGTGGATATCCGCGCCCCCACCATCCAGGATCTGTTCGCGCCGGCCAACGTCAATACCGGCAGCGCCACCGACCCCAAGACCGGCGCGACCGTGTCGATCATCAACAATGTGCTGGGCAATCCCGTGCTTGCGCCTGAGGTTGCGCGCACCATCTCGGGCGGCATCGTGCTGACGCCGCACTGGGTTCCGGGCCTAAGCCTCTCGGTGGACTGGTACAACCTGAACATGACAGGCCAGATCGCCACCGTCAGCCAGAACCTTATCACCAACACCTGCGCGGTGAACATCAACGATCCGCTGTGCACCGCTCTGGTGTTCGGCGGGGCGAACGGCGCGCTCAGCATCATCAACCGCGTTCCGATCAACATCAACGCGCTGCGGACCTCGGGCATGGACATCGCGGCCAGCTATGCCACGGAGCTGTGGGACGGTACGCTGTCGACGTCGTTCAACGCCACCTATGTGGACGAGCTCACCATCAATTCGCCCGGCTCGCCCATCAACGACTATGCCGGCGTGCTGGGCAATAG
>JANYAR010000001.1 GCA_025361185.1 Alphaproteobacteria bacterium
GTCAATAACCACGATCTGGGGCCTGGCAGTACGCCATGTCTCACTGATCTCGGCGACACGATTGGCAGGATTGACGGCGGGACCCGCGATGCGGCTGCCATCGGCGAAATGGAACGCCGCCGCGTGATCGCCCAGCCACGCCTGCTGCTCCGCGTCGTGCTGCACCTTGTGGGCAACATTTGGCCCGGCAGAAAGCAGTGCACCAGCCCCATAGGTGAGTTCGGCGTGGCGGGTGAAACACGCGAAGGCTTGGTCTAATCGGCCGTTTTCCTCAAGGACCATGCCAAGATGTTTATGGCCCTCGGCATAATCGGGGATAAGGCGGATCGCCTCGCGATAGCAGGCTTCCGCCTCTGTCAGTTTCCCCCGCTCGCGCAAGGCGTTGCCCAGCGCGTTATGACATTCCGGCGTTGCAGGGCTCAGCCGTACCGCATCGGCGGCGGCGGCTTCGGCATCCAAAATTTTACCCTGCTCAAACAGGCTGGCGGAAAGATTGACGTAGGCGTCGGCATAGCCTGGCGCCAATCGTATGGCGGAGCGGAATGCGGCCTGGGCCTCGCCAGCGCGGTCAAGCTTGTGGAGTGCGTTACCCAGGTTGTTGTGCGCTTCGGCGTAACCGGGGGCGATGGCGATGGCGCGGGCGAAAGCTGTCTGGGCCTCCTCGAAATGGCCACTGCGCAGATGGATGTGACCGAGATTGTTATGGCCTTGCGCGAAATCGGGTTTGAGTGCGACCGCCTTTCGGTAAGCCGCCCCAGCCTGATCAATATCACCCAGAAGCAGCAGGGCATTGCCCAGATTATTATAGGCTTCGGTATAGTCCGGCTTCAGCCGCACCGCGCGTCGGTACGCCGCGACCGCATCCCCGAAGCGTTGCTGAAAGCTCAAGGCGTCGCCCATGTGAAAATGCGCTTTGGCAAGGCCGGGCTGGGCGGCGATGGCGCGCTCCAGGGAGGCTTGCGCCTCGCCATGCTTGCCTTGGCCGAATTGTGCAAGCGCACAATTGACATGCACCTCGGCAAGATCGGGCCGGAAAGCCAGGACTTGGCGGTAAAGCGCTTCGGCCTCGGCGAGGCGGCGGGCCTGGTGCAGGCCCAGGGCCTGACGCAGCTGGGCGTCGAGCAGAGAGGGTTGTGCGGGCATGGCGTCCTTCCGGACTTAGTTTAGGGGCACTAGGCTCCGCAGGCCATAGAGCCCCGGAAGTGGACGCGACCGGGCTAACCTTGATCGGCGATAGTCGAACGGGTGTCAGCGGAATGTCAGGCCTCGAGAGCAAGCCTGATGACGCAAACCATGTGATTGTCGGATGTTGCGCAGCAACAGAACATCTCTGCTCGACGTCCTTCCTGAAGAGAGCATGCCTGGTCTGGGAAATCCGAGATTTAAGTGGGTATGGCATGAACGGCCGGATTTCCGACACGAAATGCCTATTGATAGGTGATTTTTCCGCGTTGAGGGGCAACTTCCCCCTGTTTTTTGGTCAAAATTGGCTGAGACTGGCTCGATCCGGACTGCCCTCAACACCAGCTTTTCATGGACTTATCGGGGAGTGGATTTTTCTTGTGCACGCACTGGGCACGCAAGATTCACCCCGGATAGGGCTGAAGATGTTCAAGTCCAAACTGACCGTTGTGAACTCTGATATTTTGTCGACGAAAAAATGACGATTGGCGCGGCTTCGTCATCGAGGAGGGGAAAATTGATCAAGCGGAGAAAGTTTGTGAGCCTCGGAGCTTTGCTGCCTGTCACAGTATTGGCTGGGGCGCGCGCAGCTGTGGCGCAACGAGCGGGAAGCAATGCAGCCTTGCCAACGGCAGTACCGCTTCGCGAATCGGGGCCCGTGGAAGTCGTCTTCAAGGCCCCGCACGGTCAGCCGAATGGCTTGGCCCAAGGTCCGAACCCCGGAGAGCTTTGGGTGCAGGATCGCGGCGTCGGCCGGCAGGTTACATTGATCCACGCCACGAGTGGCGCGGTCATCCGGGAAATTCAGGCTGAGGCGATCGGGCCAAGCGGCCTGACCATGGACGATGACGGCGTGATGTGGACATCAGATACACATGGCGTGATGCTGGTCGCATTCGACGCCAACGACGGACACACCCTCGGCAAATACTTCGTCCCCGGCGCTTGCCGCATGTATGAAAAGGCGGGCGACGCGCCGCACCGCAACAGCCCCCTCAAGCTCGCCTATCCCAATGAGTCGCGCGTTATGGGCGATTCACTCTCCCACAATGAAGGCAATGACACGGGTTCAGGCTTGGGGCCCGGCAGGGTCCCGCCAGGCACCGACCATTTCTGGAGCGGCACGGGCCCCTCCGGCATCATCGCCAAGGGCGATTTACTGATCTATTCCTGTCTGCCTGCCCGGGCGATCTTCACTATTCATAAGAAAACATGGCAAGTGCAGGATGTGTGGCCCACGCTTGGCAACCGTGCGCTCGGCTTGTGCTGGGCGGAAAAGGCCCGAACCAGTTTTTGGAGCGCCGACGCCAATCTGCAGACCCTCTATCGCTATGACGCTGCGTCGGGGACGATTCACGAAGGCGTCACTTTGCCAGCAAACGCACCCGTTCTGCATGGTTGCCAACTCGTCGGCGAATATATGTATTTTACGGATGATATGGGCTGGATTTGCCGTTTCAGGATGTGACGACTCCAAAGTGCCCTGCGCTGAGTAGTATTCGTGGAGGAAAGAGTTATGGAAATAAATCGTCGCGACGTTACCTTGAATGGCGCGGCCATGACTGCCGCGACCTTGGCTGGCCAGGGCCTTGCAGAGGCAGCGCCGGCCGCAACGCCACGGACCAAGTTCGATCCAAACGCTTGGCATCAACGCATCAAGCGGATCATGCAAGTCAATTTCGACGAACGGGATGCCGAGGCGCTCGACATTGAAAAATATGCCGACTATCTCGCCTCGATCAAGGCGCAGGCTACTTATCTCAGCATCACGAACCAGACGGCTTTTTATCCCACCAAGATTCCGGATCTGATTACCAGCCGCTGGTTGAACGGCCGTGATTTTTTTGGCGAATGTGTAATAGCCTTGCGGGCCCGCAACATCCGCATCCTGGGCAGGCTGAGCATCGATCTGGCGCCGACCGCCATGGTGGGAAAACATCCCGACTGGTTTTTGCGCAACAAGGACGGGTCCATTCCCGATCGCGGCGGCTTGCCAGGGTTTTCGCCGCGCTTCAAGCCGACTTGTCAGTTCACCAGCTATTTTTCCGAATTCATTCCCCAGGTAATCGAGGAAGTGGTCACGCGCTACGATATCGACGCGGTTTACTCCAACGGTTGGCCGGGAACGAACGCCACGGTCTGCTATTGCCAGGCCTGCCAGAAGATCGGCGATCCGACCAGCCTGGCCTACAAGGAAGCTTATCTTAAGCGGGCCAAGGAGCTTTGGGGTCTCTATGACGGCATCGTCGCCCGCATCAAGCCCAACATGTTCTTCACCGGAAATCTGGGCGGCGGCTTCAGCGCTGGCGACCTGGATCTGAAGAACCTGACCGAATATGCCGCCTGGTTCGTCGCCGACAATCAGGGGCGCGGTGGTTACGGTGCGCCGGCCTGGGATGCCGCGCAGCAGGGCCGCATCGCCAAGGCGATCATGACGGAACGTCTTGTGCCCAATGCGACGGGGTCATATGCCATTTGCGGCGAAGCGCGCTGGCGCGGCAGCGTGACGGGCAATCCGATTGAAGTCAGGTCCCGTCTCTATCAGACCCTGGCGACCGGTACGACGATGTTCGTCACTTGGATCAATGGTACGGCTGGATTCAAGGAAGACCGCCGTTGGCAAGACGTGATCCGCCCGGTTTTTCTCTTCCAGGCGGCTAACGACAAACACTTCCACACCAAGCGCTCCATCGCCAGCGTCGCGCTGCTGGTGGGACAGCGCTCGAACCGTCTCTACAAGGAGCCACCCGGAACCAGCGGTCTGGATTCCATCAACGGCATGTACCAGATCCTGACCGAGGCCCGGATTCCTTTCGACGTCATTCTCGAAAGTGATCTGGTGCCGGAACGGCTCAGCCGATATTCCGTGCTGGTATTGTCGAATATTGCCCTGATGAGCGATGCACAGGCCCTGCAGATCGAGGCGTTCGCGGCCAAGGGTGGTTCGGTTCTGGCCACGTTCGAGACTGGCACCTACGATGAGAATGGGGCTCAGCGGTCCGATTTTGCTCTGGCGAAGCTGTTCAACATGAAACTCGCTGGCAAGCGCCTGGGGTATGGTTCGGTCGACAGCCGTGGCCGCCATCCTGGCCAGATTTCGTTTCAGCGTATCGAGAAGCCGCACCCCATCGTCGAAAGCTTCCAGAACACCAACTGGATCAAAGGCTCGAGCTGGATCGTGCCGATGACTGCGGATGGTCCGCCCATTCTCACCTATATTCCGCAATTCCCGTGGTACCCGGTCGAGGCCACCTTTCCGGATCCTGACCACACCGACGTCAAATCAGCGGTGGCACGGGACAATGGCGCGTCCAAGCTGGTCTACCTTGCGGAAGACATTGAGGCCACCTATTGGCGCACAGGTGGTGATGATCTGGGCGATCTTGTCACCAACGCTCTGCGCTGGATGATTGGCAATAACACGCCGCTGCAGGTTGAAGGCAATGGACTGGTGGAGACCTATGGTTGGGAAACCGAGGTCGGTTATGCCGTCCACCTGATCAACTACACCAACCCGAACTTCCGCACCACAGGATCACGCCAGATGTATCCCGTGGGCGGTCAAAAGGTGCGTCTGACGCTGCCGGATTTGAAACCGATCAAGAAGGCTACACTTTTGCATTCCGGCCAGCCGCTGACTTTCGAGCAACGCGGTAACGTTGTGGAGTTCACCATTCCCAATCTGGTGGACTATGAGGCCGCAGGGCTAGAGGTCTAGGGTAGCCGCAAGCACTATTTCATTAACGCTGAGGCGCGCTTGGCTTGCGGGATATTCCCCGTGCCACCCTATGAAGGCAAGTGCGAAGGGGCGGGCATTTGCGCTTCCCCCAAAAGGGCATAAAACGGCCCATAACAGCAAACGCGGAGCAATCATGCGGTACGCCACGGCACTCGGCCTTGTTCTGATCTGCGGTTTTGCCGGGACCGTCCTGGCGGACGATCTGGCCTTGCCCGAAAGGACGCTCCCTGCTCCCAAGAGTGACGATATCAGCCCGGAGATGCAGGCAATCATCGCCAACAAACCCAATCCCAACGCCAATCCGCTGTGGAAGACCGGCGAGGAGGCGCGCGTCAGCGCCGATGCGGGCGCGGTGGCTGCAATCGGGCGCATCCCCGACCTTCTGACACGCCTGAACCTGACCATGACGGCCCAGACGATGGACGGTGTGCGGGTGCATGTGATCACGCCCAAGACCCTTCCCGCGGAGAACCGCGGCCGCTTGCTGATGCACGTGCATGGCGGCTGTTATGTGCTGTCGCCGGGCGAGGCGGGAACCATCGAAGCCATCCTGATGGCCGGGGTCGGTCATTACAAAGTGATCTCGGTCGATTATCGCATGCCGCCGGAGGCCTATTTTCCCGCCGCTTTGGACGATGCCGTTACGGTCTATCGCGCCATAATCAAGGTAGCGGGCGCCAAGCGGGTCGCAGTGTTCGGCACATCAGCCGGTGGGGCACTGACCTTGGAGACGATGCTGAAGCTGAAGGCATTGCATTTGCCCATGCCGGGCGCGATCGGTGTCGGCACACCCATGGCGGACGCGACCAAAACCGGCGACAGTTTCTATACCAATGAGGGCATCGACAATGTGCTGGTGTCGCGCGACGGCTTCTGCGACGCGGCGACAAGTGTGTATGCCCATGGCCATGACCTCAAGGACCCGCTCATCTCGCCAATCTATGGCGACATGCACGGATTTCCGCCGGCGATTTTGACCACCGGCACGCGCGACCTGCTTCTGAGCAATACGGTGCGCACCCACCGCAAGCTGCGCCGCGCTGGCGTCGAAGCCGATCTCAACGTCTATGAAGGCCAGAGTCACGCCCAGTATGGCCGCGGCGACACTATTCCCGAAACCCGCGAAGCCTTTGGCGAAATTGCCGCCTTTTTCGCAAAGCATTTGGCCAAATAGAACTCAACATGGAAAAATCCGGAAAAAAATCGCAAGAATAATAATGAAAAAAAGCCGGGTTAAGTTCTGGCAACGATACATTGTTGCATTGCAGCGGTGTCCCATGCCGAAGCAGCGGTGATCAGCACTGCGGCGACAAGAAATTTTGCTGTTGTTCTGTTGAATATGTTCCAGATTTCCCTTCGTTGGCCTAGCCCGGCCCAAGGCTGATGAGGCGCAGAAAGAACGCGCGGGTCCATCGCCGGTGATGGAGGGAAAATATGGCAAAAACAAATACTTAGCTGATGGGTCCCAACCCCAGCGGCCGCCGGATCGTTGCTAAGCTGCGGTTTCGGATTACAGTCCGCACTGATGATATTGCTCGCAGGTGGCTGGGCCACCGAGAAGAATGCATTGCGTCGACATGGTCAGGGGTAGGACGACATTGGCGGTTTCGGCGATCCTTGTGATCGCGGCGCTTGGCGTGACGGGCACCACGGTGTTTCGCCAGCACCAATCCAGTTCCGTGCAGCGCGTGGACTTCAATCGCGACATCCGTCCCATCTTCAACAGCAACTGCATGGCCTGTCACGGCGGCGTGAAGCAGGCCAGCAATGTTTCCTTTTCTTATCGCCAGCAGGTTCTGGGCAAAGGCAAGTCGGGCCGTGTGATTGTGGTGCCCGGCAATCCTCGCGCATCAGAACTCATGGCAAGGGTCACTTCCAACGATCCCGAAATACGCATGCCGTTGCATGCGGCGCCTTTGCGGCCGCCGCAAATCACCCTGCTGCGCCAATGGATCAAGGAAGGCGCCGTGTGGCAAGACTATTGGGCTTTTGTTGCGCCCAAACCGCTCGCGTTGCCTGCGGTGGAACACGTGGGGTGGGTACGTCAGCCCCTCGATCGGTTCATCCTCGCGCGGCTCGAAAAAGAATCGCTGCTGCCATCGCCGGAAGCCGACACACCCGCCTTGTTGCGCCGGGTGTCTCTCGATCTGACCGGCATGCCGCCCACGCCGGACGAACTGGCGGCTTTTCTTGCCGATACGTCCAAGGATGCATACGAAAAACAGGTGGACCGCCTGCTCGCCTCGCCGCGCTACGGCGAGCGTTGGGCATCGATGTGGCTGGACCTGGCCCGCTATGGCGACAGCAAGGGCTTTGAAAAGGACAAGAGCCGCCTGGGTGTGTGGCCCTATCGCGACTGGGTCATCGAGGCCTTCAACAAAAACCTGCCCTATGACCAGTTCGTGATCAAGCAGCTGGCGGGCGATCTGCTTCCGGGCGCCGATTTCGAAGACCGGATCGCCACGTCCTTTCATCGCCAGACCGCGGCCAATGATGAAGGCGGAACGGATGACGAGGAATTCCGCCTTGCCGCGGTGATGGATCGCACAGCCACGACCTGGTCCGTCCTCAATGGCGTCAGCTTCAACTGCGTGCAATGCCACTCCCATCCCTATGATCCGATCCGGCACAGCGAATATTATAAATTCCTGGCCTTCTTCAACACATCGCGCGATGCCGATATCGCTTTCGATGCGGCCCTGGACGATGACTGGCCAGTTCTGCACATACCCAAGGACAAGGCTGACTATGCACAAGCCGACCGCCTCCAGCGCGAGCGTGAGACGCTGAGCAACACGCTGGTCGCGGCAAGCCGGGCTGCGGCATCCGGCGATGGCCAGTGGAAACTGCTGCCGATCCGGGAGGGCGGTATCAGCGAGACATTGGCAATAGAGCACGACTTGTCCGAGTTGGCGGCCCGGCCGCCGACCAAGAAACTGACCGATCAAATTGCACATTTGCGCGGGGAGCTGGCGAAGGCGAAGCCGCCGGCGGCGGCGATCCGCATACAGGCTGGCATGGCGGAATATACTGGCACGGTACCGATAAGATCCGTGTTCGATCTGACGGCTGCGGTGGATGTGCCGCTGGTGACGGCGCTGCGCATCGAAGTGCCGCCGGCGGATGCCGCCAAAGCCCGGCACTCGCCGGAGAAAGGGTTTGTCGTCAATCGTATTGACGCCTGGATCGTCCAGCCCGACGGCCGCTCGGACAAGATCGCGTTCCGCCTCCTGGCGCCGGATTCGGTGGAGAATCTGGAAGGAAACATCGCACGCATGCTGCGAAATGCGCCGGATCGCAAAGCGCGTTCGCCGGGCGAGGTGGCCAAAAGCCTTGCCGCCAACAGCGGCTTCATGGCTGATCCAAACCTGTTTCGCACCCGTTGGATGGTGGGGGTGCCGGCCGCACCCCTGCATTTGTCGCCGGGCGCGCGCTTGCGAATACAATTGACCCAGACAGAGCCCATCAATGCGTCATTCTCGCCGGTGCCGCGTGTGCGCCTGTGGGCGAGCGGCGATGCGCGCTGGACGGCATTTGCGCAGACATCCGCATTCGAAAAAAATATCGCAAGCCTGGAACAGCTGACGCGCCGCATCCAGGACATGCCCAGTGTGCCGTTGCCGGTCATGGCCGACCAGGCGGGTTATGAGCAACGTTCCACGTTGGAGTTTGAACGTGGAAGTTTTCTCAGCCAGATCGGTCCGGATCTTCCGGCCGATACCCCAGCGCTGTTTCCCAAACTGCCGTCCAACGCGCCGCGCAATCGTTTGACCCTGGCGCGCTGGTTCTTTTCTCCGGACCAGCCCTTGACGGCGCGCGTGGCGGTGAATCGCTATTGGGAACAGCTGTTCGGCACCGGCATCGTGGAGACATTGGAGGATTTCGGCAGTGCTGGAGAGCTCCCCAGCCATCCCGAACTGCTCGACTGGCTGGCCTTGCATTTCCAGAATGACCTGCACTGGAATATGAAGGCGCTGCTGCGGGAAATGGTCACCAGTGCCACCTACCGCCAAAGCGCCAAAACGGGGCCCGCTTTGCGCGAGAAGGACCCGCGCAATCGGCTGCTGGCCCGTGGCCCGGCGCAACGTCTCAGTGCTGAGATGGTTCGTGACCAGGCACTGCTGGCCAGCGGGTTGCTCAATCCCAAAATGGGGGGGCCGCCGGTAATGCCGCTTCAGCCCAATGGCGTTTGGAATGTGGAAGCCAACAACCCGGAACGCTGGGTCGATTCCACGGGAGCGGATCGCAATCGACGGGCTATCTATACGTTCATCAAGCGCACCGCGACTTATCCCAGCTTTGTCACTTTCGATGCCGCGGACCGTCAATTGAGCGTGCCGCGCCGCATTCCCACCAACACGCCGTTGCAGGCGCTGGTGACCCTGAACGATCCCGTGTACCAACAGGCAGCCGAAGCCCTGGCCAGACGGATGATCAAAGAAGTTTCACAAGGCGTCGAGGCCAATCTTCTGGACGCCAATCTTCTAAACGAGCGTCTGAATCGTGGCGCGCAGTTGGTGCTGTCGCGCAATCTCACACCAAGCGAGACGGCCTCCCTGCGCCGGCTCTATAGTCATTTTTCGAATGCCATGAGCGGATATACGGCGGTGGCGAGCGCGTTGCTCAATCTCGATGCCGCGTTGACAAGGTGACGATATGACCGCAGATCCCGTACCGCTGATAGAGTTCCTGCAACGCCAGGCCCAGACCCGCCGCCAATTTGTAGGCTGGGGCGCGGGCGGGCTGGGTGCTTTTTTTCTGAACGCGGCCAACGCAAAAACGCTGCCCGTGGCCTCCGCCGGCCTGAATTTCACGCGTGATCCCGCCACGCCGCTGTCGGTATTGCCGCCGCAATTTCCCGCCAAGGCCAAGCGGGTGATCTACCTGCACATGGGAGGCGCTCCCAGCCAACTTGAACTGTTCGAGCACAAGCCGATGCTGACACGGTTCAACGGCCATGACTGCCCGGAATCGTTTCTCAAGGGCAAGCGCTTTGCCTTTATCACCGGCATACCGAAGATGCTGGGCGCACAATTTCCCTTTCACCAGACGGGGCAGAACGGCACCTGGATCTCCGACCGCATGCCGCATCTGGAACGCGCCATCGATGGACTGTGCATCATCAAGTCCATGAAGACCGACCAGTTCAATCACGCCCCGGCCCAGCTTCTGGTGCAGACCGGCGATCAGCGCACCGGACATGCCTCTTTGGGGTCGTGGGTCACTTATGGTCTGGGAACGGAAAACCAGAATTTGCCGGGGTTCATCGTCCTGATTTCCAACGGAGGCACCACGGCCAATGCGGGCAAGCCGCTTTGGGGCTCCGGCTTCCTGCCCAGCGTCTATCAGGGCGTGCCCTGCCGTTCGGCCGGTGAGCCGGTGCTGTATCTGCAAAACCCCAAGGGCGTCAGCCGTGCGGCGCGGCGCCAGGTCCTGGACGCGGTCGATGAAATCAATCGTCACAGTTATGAGGAATTCGGCAATCCCGAAACCGTCACCCGGATCGCCCAATATGAAATGGCGTTTCGCATGCAACTGGAAGCCAGCGACGCCATGGATATCCACCGCGAGCCGCAGGCGGTACTGGAACGCTATGGTGCCCAGCCGGGCAAGACGAGCTACGCCAACAACTGCCTGGTGGCGCGCCGCCTGGCCGAGCGGGGGGTGCGCTTCATTCAGCTCTATCATTGGGGATGGGATTCACACGGCTCACCGACGGACGAAGGGTTGAATGTCGGGCTGGTCAAGCAGTGCAAGGAAACCGACCAGCCGACGGCTGCCTTGCTTGCGGACCTCAAGGAGCGTGGCCTGTTGGAGGACACGCTGGTGGTATGGGGAGGCGAATTTGGCCGTACGCCCATGCAGGACAATCATGCGGGAGGAGAGGAGACCAAGTTCATTGGCCGCGACCATCACCCTTCCGCATTTACCATCTGGATGGCGGGTGGTGGTGTAAAAGCGGGAATGAGTTACGGCGAGACGGACGATATGGGCTACGAGATCGTCAAGGATCCGGTGGAGGTGCGCGATCTGCATGCAACGATGCTGTATCTGCTCGGCTTCGACTATCGCAAGTTCAGCTATACCTACCAAGGGCTGGATCAAAAGCTAACCGGGGTAAAACCCGCCCGCATCGTCTCCGAAGTGCTGGCATAACGGGTTTATGGGGCGATGGCCGGTTCAGTGCGCATGTCCGGACGTTTGTCAGCCTTGGCTTATTTCAGTTGTGTTGCCCTGGTGACCGCATTGGGATTTGCCGCTGCGATGCAGTTGCGCCCCCCGTTTGGGCATAGTATGCGGCAACTGCTGGGATTGGAGCAGGTACCCCAGGCCAATCCCGGCTCCTTCTACGCCCTGCGTGTGGCTCCCTTGCTGGAGTCCAATTGCACCGGCTGTCATGGCGCCAGAATGCAAAAGGCCCAACTGCGCCTGGACAGTTTCGCCGCGGTGATGCGGGGGGCGCGGCACGGCGCGGTGGTCCGGCCGGGCGACGCGAAGCACAGCGAGTTATTCTTGCGCATCGTCTTGCCGGCGTCAGACGACAAGGCCATGCCGCCCAGCGGCAAAACAGCTCTGACACAGGACGAGATCACCGTCTTCAAGCTCTGGATTGCCGCCGGGGCGTCCGGCGCGCAACGCACGATCAAGGGCGCTCCCAAACTCGTGGTGCCTGTCAAAATCCCCGAGGTCGATTCAGGTAGGGTACAAAGGCTGCGCGCCCCGCTCGCTGGGGCCGTTCGGCAATTGCAAAATCGCTTTCCCGGAATCATCGTCTATGAGTCGCGTGCCTCCGCCGATCTGGAAATCCATGCGTCGCTCAAGGGTGTGTCGTTCGGCGATGTCGAGCTTCACGCGCTGGCGCCGCTGCAGAGTCGCATTGTGCGGGCGGATTTCTCGGGCACGGCCATCACGGACGCCTCGGCGCCAACGCTCGCCGCCATGAATTCGTTACGGGTGCTGCGGCTGATGAACACCAAAGTCAGTGATGCGACGATCCGGGCGCTAGCCCCCTTGAAGTCATTGCACGCTCTGACAGTGGGAGGCACGGCCGTGACCAGGAATGCGCTGGCGCCGCTTCGGCAAAAGGGCGTTGCCATTTACGGGGGCGACGATGCGCAATGACCCCCCGGCGGACAATAGGGGGTCCGTTGCCCATGTGCTTGTATGGGATATTCCGACACGGTTGTTTCACTGGAGCATCGTGCTGCTGCTATTTATCTCCTGGCTGAGCGCGGATCAGGGCTTCATGACGGTGCATCTATGGTCGGGATCGGCCCTGTTGGCGCTGCTGCTGTTTCGCATCGCCTGGGGTATTGTGGGATCCACCACGTCGCGCTTCAGGGACTTTATTCATCCGCCCCGCAAGATTGCCGGATATCTGAAAGCCATGGCCAGTGGCGAAAAACCCCTCCATGCGGGCCACAATCCTGCCGGTGGGTTGATGGTCGCCATTCTGATCGCGGTCCTGCTGGCGCAGGCCCTGACCGGCCTGTTGGCCAATGATGGCATGCATTTCAGTGGCCCGTTCGCCAATTGGGTCAGCGAAGAGGGTTCAGCCCAGGCCACCACACTCCATAGAATGATCTTCAACGTCATTCTGCTCCTGATCTGGTGCCATATCGTGGCCGTGGGCTTCTATCTGTTCGTCAAGGGTGACAATCTGGTCCGGCCAATGTTCACCGGCAAGAAACCGCACACCCATGTTCCGGCTGGGCTGCAGATCAAATTCACCCGTCTTTACATTGCGCTGCTGTTGCTGATCCTGACGGTCGGTGTTGTCGCGTGGATCGCAATCCAGGGGGCTTTCTGATGAAAAAATTGCTTTGCGGTCTGGTATTCTTGATAGCCCTGTGCCCGGCGACGGCACCCCAGGCGGCCGGGAGGTTGCCGGCATTTACAATGGACTCGCAATTTCTGACGCCGCCCGAAGGCATGGCGACGATCGGCGATTCCCATGGCGATATCGCGATTTCACCGGCAGGTGAGATTTATGTCAGCGTCCAAGGCGGCGACCATTCCGGCATCCAGGTCTACAGCGCCAAGGGGCGTTACCTGCGCAATGTGCCGGGGGCGCCCACAGACCTGCACGGTTTCATCGTTGCCCGCGCCCCCGATGGCACACCCAGAATTTTTGGCGTCAGCAGGCTGGCGCAGCATATTGTCGAGCTCGCTTTGGATGGGCGCGTGGAGCTGGATATCCCGGCGGCGGTGATCCCTGACCAATATAAGGAGCATGGCGAGGGCAAGCCGGCAACCAACCTGACCGGGATTGCCGTGGCGCCCAACGGCGACATCTACGTCGTCGACGGCTATGGGCTCGACTACATCCATCGCTTTGACAAAAACGGGAAGTATATTTCCTCGTTCGGCGGCAAGGGCGCACCGTGGAACTTTGATCAGGCCCACAAGATCGCTATCGATACACGCTTCACGCCAGTGCGGCTTTTGTGCACCGACCGGCGCCACCGTCGCCTGGTTCAAATGGATCTGAATGGAAATATATTGGGCGTATTTGGTGAAGGGCTGCGGCTGCCGAGTGCGTTGGCCGTACGGGGAAATGAACTAGCGGTAGGCGAACTGGAGGGCCGGGTCACCATCCTGGGCCTTAAGGGCGAAGTGATTGCCACGATCGGCGCCAACGACAATGCCGCGGAGGTACATGTCAACACAACGCCCCCCACGGTATGGCGCGAGGGCCTGTTCTACGAGCCCCACGGCATTACTTACGACGCTGCCGGCAACCTGTTTGTGACAGAATTCAACCAGTGGGGCCGGGTCACGCGTGTGACTCGTAAGTGACTGATTTGGGCCATCGTGCTCAGGGGTGGGTAATCGCGAGGTCATTGTCCAGCGCCCGCACATCGCGTTGGCCTGTCAGCGCCATGGCCACTTCCAGTTCCTCTTTGACGATAGCGAGCATTGCGGTGACGCCGGCCTCGCCTCTTGCCGCCAGCGCCCAGGCCCAGGCTCGTCCCAACAGAACGGCGTCCGCGCCCAGCGCCAGGGCGCGCAGCACGTCCAGTCCAGAGCGGACACCGCCATCCAGCATGACCGTCATTCGTCCTGCAACCGCGTCGCGCACGGCCGGGAGCGCGGCAATGCTGGACAATGATCCATCCAGCTGACGTCCGCCATGGTTGGAAACCACGATCCCGTCCATGCCTTCCTCGGCGGCACGCGCGGCATCTCCCGGATCGGTGATCCCTTTCAGCACCAGCTTGCCTTTCCAATGCTCGCGCAGCCAGGCGATGTCCTTATAGGTAACCGAAGAATCGAAATTGCGCGCGACCCAGGCCTGAAATTGTTTCAGGCCCGCGCCGTTCGGCATTGCGGGCGCGACATTGCCGATGGTCAGCGGCTGGCCCATCAACCCGACGTCCCACGCCCAGGCCGGGTGAGACAGGATGTCGAACAGCCGGTCGGGCCGTTGCAGGAGACTTTGCGATCCCGCCAGCCCACCGATCCGGTCGCGATAGCGTATGCCGTTGATCGCCAGATCGACGGTCAGGAACAGCGTGTCGATTCCGGCTTGTTCCATGCGCTTCAGAAAGTCTTTCATGAAGCCGCGGTCGCGGATGATGTAGAGTTGCATCCAGAAGGGATGAGCGCTGGCCGCGCGCACTTCCTCCAGCGGGCAGCAGGACATGGTGGAAAGAACCATGGGTATGCCGGCCGCTTCGGCGGCCCTGATCGCCTGCACTTCGCCCCGGCGGCGATAAAAGCCCGCAATGCCGATCGGCGCCAGCGCGATGGGCAGCGCCATGTCGCGGCCGAAAAGGCGCGTCGTGGTGTTGATGTTGGAAACGTCGCGCAGCACCTTCTGGCGCAAGGTCACGGCCTTGAAGTCTTCGACATTGCGGCGCAGCGTGTGCTCGTCATAGCTGCCGCCATCGATATATTCGAAGATGAAGCGGGGCAGGCGCTTTTGGGCCGCGTCGCGGAATCCGGTGAAATTGACGATCTTCATGGCATCAGGCTGCTGGTTCGCGGATAGATTCGCGGGGGGTGAGCGGCGCAATATCTTCTATCACAAACAGGTAGACGGCGGCGCCCAGAATACAAAAGCCTCCCGCCACGATCAGCGGTATGACAAAGGAGCCGCTGGTGATGGTCAGCATCAGTCCCGTGAATGTGGTGGTGACAATGCCGGCGAGATTGGCGGCAAAATTCTGGATGCCGCCGATGGACGCGACATGCGCGGGCGAGGGCGCCACGTCGGCCGGCAAGGACCAGATGCTGGCGGCGGTGAAGGCAAGGCTGCCATAGGCCACTGCAAAAAAAGCGAGCGCGACATAGGCATTGGGCGCGAAGACCGACAGGGTGATGACCGACGACATCAACATGCCCCCGACCAGGCAGGTCTTGCGCGCCGCGGTCAGGCTCCAGCCACGGCGGTACAGCGCATCGGAGGTGAAGCCGCCCAGCCAGCCGCAGGGGATCGAAACCAGCCCCGGCAGAAGGCCCAGGGTGCCGAGCTGCGCCAGCGAGAAGCCCCGGGCCTGGATCAGATAGGTGGGAAACCAGGTGATGAAAAAGTAGATGACGAAATTCAGGCAGAAGAAGCCAATCATCATGCCCCAGATGGTGCGGTACCCGAACAGAGACGACCAGGCCACTTTGGGCCCCGCCGGCGTCGTGCCGCGCTCGGCCTGAAGGGCCGCGAGCTGCTGCGGCGTCACCGACGGATGGTTTTCCGGATCGCGGTAGATGACCAGCCAGGCGACCACCCAGACGATGCCCAGCAGCCCGGTCACCGCAAAGGACGTCCGCCAGCCGAAGCTGCCGATGATCCATGCGACCAGCGGCAGCGACAGGGCCGCGCCGATCCGCGAGCCGCTGTCGAAGATGCTGGCCGCGATGGCCCGTTCGCTACGGGGAAACCAGGCTATATTGATCTTGGTGCCGGACGGATAAGCGCCCGCCTCGCCGACGCCCAACAGCAGCCGGAAGCCCGTCAGTGACGCGATGCTATGAGCCGTGGCGGTGAGGACAGTGGCAATCGACCACCATGTCACGGCGACCGCCAGAGCGATGCGCGCGCCGACCTTGTCGGCGAACCAGCCGAACGGCAATTGCATGGAGGCATAGGTCCAGAAGAAGGCGCCGAGGATCACCCCCATCACGGTGGCGTCGATGCCGAGTTCTTTGCGGATGAAGGGGGCGGCGACGGCGAGATTGGCGCGATCGATGTAATTGATCGACATCGCCGCGCAGCCCATGAACATCATGGTCCATCGAATCCTGGGCATGTGCGTTCCCCCTTGTTCTTATTATGCCCTAGGGAACATCAAAATGCGGCGGGCAGGCAAGTTCTTTCGCATGCCGGACCGGTCCGCTCGCGAGAAGACGCGGTTTTGCCCGTTCAGCTTGCGATCTTTGTCCAGACATTCGTCGGATCCATGGCGAAGTGCCTCACTTTCTCTTCGTCGAAAGCAAAACCCAGGCCCGGCGTCTTGTGCAGCATAAGACGCCCGTCCTTGAAGTCCAATTGGCGGTCCAGAAGCTTGCGGAAATTCAGCACCTGGCTGTCCCAGAAGCATTCCACCATGCGCGCGTTGGGGGTTGCTGCGACCAGTGGCGCATGGAGATCGTGGAACCAATGCGGATACATGGGAATCGCATATCCCGCCGCCATTGCAGCGATGCGCCGCCACTCCGTAATGCCGCCACAGACGGCTGCGTCACTTTGCAGGACCGCTGCCGCCCTTTTGTCGAGCAATTCCTTGTGCCTCCAGCGGCCCGCCTCGATTTCACCGGTGGCAACGGGAATGGACGTGGCGCGCGCCAGTGCGGCGTGGCTGTCTATGTCATCAGGGGAAAAAGGCTCTTCGACAAAGAAAGGAGAATATTTCTCCAGGCGGCGAACCGTCTGCAAGGCGTCAATGACGTCTTTCCAGGCATTGTTCGCATCCATCATCAACGCGATATCGGGACCGATGCGTTCCCGGACCGCACGGACCCGGTCTTCCTCGTCTCGGGGAGACAAACGGCCGATCTTTAACTTGACGGCCTTGAAACCCAGCGAGACATAGTGCGCCATCTCCGCCGCCAGATCATCCGGCGTCTTGCCGTCGAGATAGTAGCCGCCGCTCGCGTATGCAGCGACGCTGTCGGCTTGTGAGGCGCCCATATATTTGTGCAGCGGCAGGCTCGCAGAGCGGGCATTCAGATCCCAGAGCGCCATATCCAGAATGGACAGCGCCCGCATGACTATTCCGGCCCGGCCCTGCAGCAGGACTTCCTGGTAGAGCTCCGACCAGAGTGCCTCGACATCCAACGAGTCGCGGCCAATCAAAAGTGGGGCCAACAGCTTTGCAACCGCAAGAGGCAGTAACTCGCCGCCGCGGGTTCCCACATAGCAAAATCCGATCCCCTCTGCGCCACCGTCTGCGACGATTTTCACCAGCCCATAGTCGCGGTGGCTCACGGCGCGATTTGAGAAGTAGGTGACCTTGTCCAGCGGGATGCGCGGGGCGGCCACGCTCACGGAAATGATCTTTGCCAGATTTTCCTCCATGGCCCTGAAGCCGTAATTCGCAAGGGTTGCTCAGGGCTAGGATGTATAATCTAGAGACCGACGGCCCTCCAGCTCGAACCGCTAAATACCGCTTTTGGCGCAAAGCGGACATGTGGTCTTTGTTGCAATTCGGCTTGCCGATTGCGCCAGTCGGTTGAAAAAGGCTTGTTGGTATATGTGTTGGTATGGCCGCTTTGCTGCCCCAGTAACGACTTGATATGCCGGAACTCTAGTATCCCAGCTTCAGCACGGCATTGGATTGATCGTTCACCGTGCCTTTTTCCAGCCATTCCAGCGAAGCCTTGAACAGAAGCAGATGGTTCCTTTCCCACATGGCATTGTGGGACGAGCAGGCCAGGTCGATGAAGACCTTCTGCGGGCTGCCGATGTCGGCATAGAAGTCGTGCACGCGTTCGGGGTTCACCTGCTTATCGTTGATGCCGCTGACCATCAGGGTGGGCGTGGTCATGGCTTTCACTTTTTCTTGCGTCCAACCCCAGCCCGAGGAGGCGATGGGCGCACGCCGCACCGCTGGGGTCCAGGTTGCGCCGACGGGATCGGACTTCAGCATTTCCGACCATACCGAGGCCGCCGCCGCCGGATCATATTGATTGGGACAGGGCGCCTGGCGGTCCCAGTTGGCGATGAACTCATCATGGCTTTGGGTATTGAACACCGCTCCCGCCAAAGGCAGCACCGCCGGGGCATCCTTCTTGGTGGCGCGGTTATAGGCGGGCGCCAGCAGGATCAGTTTGTTCACTTGGTCGGGATGCTGCGCCGTCCAGCCGCCGGCGCGCGGGCCGCCCTGCGACCAGCCGATCAGATTGAGCTTTTTCACATGGCGCAGCTTTTTGATGAAATCCACCGCCGCCGAAATATCGTTCCAGTCCGAATTGATGTTGGTCAGCGAACCCGGATAGGTCTGAGCGCAAGCGGCGCCAAAGATCTTCTGCTGTTCGGCCGACAGATTGCACTTGTCGGTCATGGGAAGGGGGCGCGCCGAGCGGCCATAGCCGGTCATGTCGACCGCGAACACGTCATAGCCGGCGGCGGCCAGATATCCCATCCAGCTGTAATCCTGATAGGGAACATCGAAGCTGACTTCGGCGGGGGTGCCCGCGCCGTGCACGAACAGCACCACCTTGTCGCCGGCACCCTTGCGCAGGATCTGCGGCAAGGCGCGCTCGCGCAGATAGAGCTTGGACTTCTTGCCGGCGATGACCGGGACAATGGAGGTGACCGTGACACTGTGGTCGCGGGCCGGTGTTTCTTGCGCGAGAGCCGGTGCGGCTAGCCCGGCCAGCAGCGGCAGCAATATCCAAAAACGGTTCATATCGTTCTCCCCTTTATTTGGCGGGAAGTATTGTCCGAAGCTGCCCTTCGCGAAAGACCCCCAAAGCCCCCTAAAAGAGAGATGTCAGCGGGTGAAAAGCTGGTTTGTCAGCGGCTTGCCCTTATAAATTTCGGGGAAGCGCGAGGGATGAATAAGTTCATCCCGGAACCACGGATATTGGTGCGGATCGAATGATTGCGCGGTCCAGTCGATTGTCTTGCGAATGCGTGCAATCCGCTTGGCGTCCGAACGATAGGTCAGCCAGATTTCGTGTTTGTGGATCACGCCGATATCCAACGGAACCAGAGCGGAGCCGAGCGCCTGAACATAGGTGGGAAGAATGCCGATACCGCAGCCTTTGACGACAGACCAGAAATGCGCGCTGCTCACATTGTTGCGAAGGGCCACCAGTCCGGAGGGTGAGATTCCGCCCAAGGCCTTTTGATAAGCGTTTTCCCATTTTCCTTGATCATCCGTAAGGATCACGAGGCGGTGATTTTCGAGATCGGCGACAGTCTTCGGAGATCCGTGGGCATCCAAATAGGACCGGGATGCAAAAAACATCATGTGCAGATGGCCAAGCTTCACGACCTTCAGGTCGGGCTCCTTGGGGCGTACCAACTGCACCGAAACATCCGCTTCGAGCCGAAGCAGATCGGGAGGGTTTTGTGTACATCTCAGATTGAGCGTCAGCCTGGGATTGTAGCGTTGGAATTCGACCAGTTGGGGTATGAGCCAATAGGCTCCCAATCCTTCCGTGACGGAAAGATTCACTTCTCCCTCGGCCTGCTTCTCGGAAAGATCGCGCGCCTGCAAAAGCTCGAACGAAGCGCTCTCCATGCGCAATGCGGCGTTATAAATCCTGGAGCCTTCGTCGGTAAGCCGGACGCCGTTGACGTGTCGCACCAGCAGGGGAACACCGAGATCCTGCTCCACCGCATCAACCTTTCGCCTAAGGGCGTTGACCGATTGCCGCAATTTTTGCGCCGCCGCACGAAAACTGCCGCATCGCGCGACTTCCAGGAATATGTGCGCTGCTTCCCAGTCAGGCACCGTGGGCAATTCAACCACGGCCCATTGATCACCATGCGACTTGTTCTTTTTTCCTGATGATCGCATGCGATACTGATACCAAACTCATCGTCCGGTTCTACGCCGGACCTGGGGGTGATCCGACCTTGATTCTGACGGACTGGCAAGGTTGCCCCTGCCGATATGACAAATTGTCATTATCCGCATCGCCCGGCAGGACGTCACCGCGCCGCGTCGCGCGGGCGCACCCTATTTGTGATGCTGCAGCCGTGTGTTGATCAACTGGAAGAAGACCGGCACGAAGAAGATCGCCAGGACCGTCGCGGTGATCATCCCGCCCACCACGCCGGTGCCGATGGCGTTCTGGCTGCCCGCGCCCGCGCCATGCGCCAGCGCCAGCGGTGTGACGCCGGCGACGAAGGCGATGGATGTCATCAGAATGGGGCGCAGCCGCAGCCGTGCCGCTTCCATGGCGGCGTCGAAGGCGGATGCACCTTTCTTCTCCGCATCGACCGCGAATTCCACGATCAGAATGGCGTTCTTGGCCGACAGGCCGATGGTGGTCAGCAACCCGACCTGGAAATAAATATCGTTGAACAGTCCGCGCGACCAGGTCGCCAGCAACGCGCCCACCACGCCCAGCGGGATCACCATCATCACCGACAGGGGAATGGCCCAGCTTTCATACAGCGCCGCCAGACAAAGATAGATCACCAGAATGGACAGGGCGTAGAGCGCCGGCGCCTGTGAGCCGCTCAGCTCTTCCTGATAGGACAGGCCGGTGGCCTCGATGCCGACGTCCTTGGGCAGCTGTTGGGCCAGCTTGCGCATTTCGGCTAGCGCGGTGCCGGTGGAAATGCCCGGTGCGCCCTGACCCTGCAGTTCGATAGCCTCCAGGCCGTTGTAGCGGGTGAGCGAGGCCGGGCCGGTCGTCCAGCGCGAGGTCGCAAAGGATGAAAACGGCGCCATGGTACCGCCGGTGTTGCGCACATACCAGCGGTCCAGGTCTTGTGGCGTCATGCGATAGGGCGCATCGCCTTGTATATAGACGCGCTTGACGCGGCCGCGATCGATGAAGTCGTTAATGTAGGTCGAGCCCCAGGCGGCGCTCAGCGTTGAATTGATGTTGGCCAGCGATATGCCCAGTGCGCTGGCCTTGGACTGGTCGATGTCGACATGCAGTTGCGGCGTGTCATCCAGGCTGTTGGGGCGCACGCCGTTCAGCAGCGGATCGCGCGCCGCCAGGCCCAGCAATTGATTGCGTGCCGCCACCAATCCGGCATGACCGATATTGCCGCGGTCCTCCAGCTCCAGGTCGAAGCCGGTGGCGTTGCCAAGCTCTTGCACCGAGGGCGGCACCACGGGATAGATCATGGCATCCTTGATGGGAAAGAAACTCATCATCGCGCGGTTGGCGATCGAAACTGATTTGTTTTTGTCGCCCTTGCGCTCACTCCAGTCCTTCAGATGGGTGAAGGCCATGCCGGTGTTCTGGCCCGATCCCGCGAAGGAGAAGCCCGCCACGGCAAAGACAAAGTCGACATTGTTGCTCTCTTTATCCAGGTAATATTTGGCGACGTTCTGCGCCACCTTGAGCGTTGCCGGCTGGGTGGTGCCAGCGGGCAAGGTGATCAGGTTGAAGATGAAGCCCTGATCCTCATCCGGCAGAAAGCCGGTGGGAAGGCGAACGAACAATACGGCCAGGACAGCGACGATCCCCCCATAGGCAGCCATGGTGCCCCAGGTGCGCCCTAGGAACCATGCCGTGCTGCCGTGATACCAGCTGCGGAAGGCGTCGAAATTGCGGTTGAACCCGTCGAAGAAGCGGCCGCGGCTGAGATGGCCTGTACCTTCGACGGGTTTCAGCAAGGTTGCGCACAGCGACGGCGATAGCACCAGCGCCACCATGATGGACAGCGACATGGCCGATACGATGGTGACGGAAAACTGGCGATAGATGACGCCGGTCGAGCCGCCGAAGAAAGCCATCGGCAGGAACACCGCCGTCAGCACCAGCCCGATGCCGATCAGGGCGCCGGTAATTTCCTGCATGCTTTTGAGGGTCGCCTCGCGTGGCGGCAATCGCTCCTCATGCATGATACGTTCGACATTCTCGACCACCACGATGGCGTCGTCGACCAGAAGGCCGATCACCAGCACCAGCGCGAACAAAGTGAGGGTATTGATGGAGTATCCGGCTACCGCCAGCACACCGAAGGTGCCCAGCAGCACCACTGGCACGGCGATGGCCGGAATCAGCGTCGCCCGCCAGTCCTGCAGGAAGACGTACATCACCAGCACCACCAGGGCGATGGCTTCGATCAGCGTCACCACCACGTCATGGATCGAGAGGCGGATGAAGGTGGTGTTGTCGATCGGGTACACCATCTTCATGCCCGGCGGCAGCGACGCTTTCAGTTCCTCGCATTTGGCCTTGACCGCATCCACGGTTTTGAGGGCGTTGGCGCCGGGCGCCAGCATGACGGGAATACCGGCGGCGGGATAGCCGTTGAACAGGCTGGCAATGGCATAGGTTTCCGCGCCCAGTTCAATACGGGCGACATCGCCCAGCCGCACCACCGCGCCGCTGGGAGAGGTTTTGAGAATGATGTCGCGGAACTGCTGAGGTGTTTGCAGCCGCGACTGGGCCGTGACGGTGGCGTTGATCGCCGCGCCCGCAACCGTGGGCTGGGCGCCGATCTGACCCGCTGAAACCTGGACATTCTGGGTCTGCACAGCGGCGGTGACATCGGACGGTTGCAGATTGAAATTGTGCAGCTTGAAGGGATCCAGCCAGATGCGCATGGCGTATTGCGCGCCGAACACGCGCGTGTTGCCCACGCCGGGCACGCGGCTCAAGGGATCGCGCAATTTGGAGGTAATGTAGTCGGAAATGTCCACATTGGTGTAACGGCCGGTATCGTCATAGATGCCGACCACCACGATGAAGTTGACCATGTTCTTGGCCACCGTCACGCCCAGCTGCTGCACGGCGCTGGGCAACAGCGGCACGGCGGCCTGAACCTTGTTCTGGACCTGCACCTGGGCGATGTCGGGATTGGTCCCGGCGGCAAAGGTGGCGGTAATCAGCACCGTGCCGTCGGCGTTGGATTGGGACGAGAAGTAAAGCAGATTGTCCAACCCGGTCAGCTGCTGTTCGATGACCTGGGTAACGGAGCTCTGCAAGCTTTCGGAGTCGGCGCCGGGGTAGGTGGCGCTGATCACCACCGAGGGTGGCGCAATGGTGGGATATTGCTCGATCGGCAGGCTGAAGGCGGCGATGCCGCCCGCCAGCATGATAACCACGGCGATGACCCATGCAAAAACCGGACGGTCGATGAAAAAGCGCGATAGGCTCATCAGCGCGCCGCCTGGGGGTTGGCCGCCGCGCTCGCGGGCTGCGGATTGACCGGCATGTCCGGCATGGCCTTTGCCAGGCCTTCGGTGATCAACTTGTCACCCGGCTTGAGTCCTTCCAGCACCTGCCAGGTGTTGCCGATGGCGCGGCCGGTCTTGAGGACGCGCAGCCGGGCGACATTCTTTTCGTCCACCACCAGCGCGGTGGGGTCGCCCTTCTGGTTGTGGTTGACGGCGCTCTGCGGCACCAGAATGCCGTGCGGGTCCACCCCTTGATTGATCACGGCCCGAACATAGAGACCGGGCAGCAGAAGATTTTCGGGATTGGGGAAAAGCGCGCGCAACCGCACCGCGCCGGTGGCCGGGTCCACCGTTACGTCGGTCATTTGCAGCTTGCCTTTCAACAAATAGGGACTGCCGTCGTCCAGTTTCAGCGTGACTTCCGCCGTCAGCGGACCGCCGGAATTGACGCTGCCGGCCTGCACCGCGCGCCTCAGCGCCACCAGCTCGGCGCTGGACTGATCCACATCGACATAGATGGGATCCAGGGTGGAGACAGTGGTGAGCGCGGTAGCCTGTTGCGCCGTCACCAGCGCGCCTTCGGTCACGGTGGAAGCGCCGATGCGCCCGGTGATGGCCGCCATGATGCGGGTATAGTCCAGGTTGATGCGGGCGCTGTCGGCGTTGGCCTTGGCCTGGAGATAGGCGGCGCGGGCGTCGTCGGCGTCCTGGGGTGCGATGGCACGCTCAGACAACAAACGGGCATAGCGCTCCGCCTTGACCTTGGTGGAAGCCAGGGTGGCGAGCATGCTGTCATAGGTTGCGCGATAGGGGGCGGGGTCGATCTGATAAAGCGGTTGTCCGCGCTTGACGGTCGAACCTTCGACGAACAACCGCTTTTGAACGATGCCGGATATCTGGGGGCGGATCTCGGACACGGCATAAGGGGTTGTGCGCCCCGGCAGCTCAACGCTCAGCGGCACCGGCTGTTCGGCGATGGTGATGAAGCCGACATCGGCTGGTGGCATCTGATTCTGCGGCGGCCGGCCGCAAGCTGCCAGGATGAGGCCGGCGGCCAAAGCGGTCATGACAAAACGCGGCATCGATCCCCCAAAACAATCATGGATAAAGATGACGATCGGCGAAATTCGCCACAGACATCCCAAAGCAAATAAAATTCCGGGCGAGAAGCTCGCACCGCCCCTTACATATGCGCAGGTGCGAGAATTGGAAGGGCAGAATGGGACGAAAGTTCGGCCCAAAGTGAAGTTAAGGCCGATTCTACGCCGCTGGCGCTGTCAATTTGACACAGCCGCGCCCTGGTGGCGCGTCTTTGGGCAGGGTCAGCAGGACATAAAGCCTGTTCGACATACCAGCTCAGGTGCTTGCGGAATATTTTCAGCCCCAGGGCATCGCCATAAAAGCGCAACGTGTCTGTAAAATGTTCAAGCGCGATGCCCAAACGAGAGGCAAGATCGGGTTCTGACATTTCCTCACCGGTATACAGCGCACGATCCAACGCCGCGGCGATCCAGGGCCGTCCATAGGCGCCGCGTCCGATCATCACCGCATCGGCGCCGGATTGTTCCAGCGCGGCGCGGGCGGATGGCGCATCGGTGATGTCGCCATTGACGATCACCGGCAGGTTGGTGGCCTGCTTGACCTGCGCCACCGCGCGCCAATCGGCGCATCCGCCATAGAATTGCTGGCGTGTGCGGCCATGCACGGTGATGGCTTTCACACCCAACCGTTCGGCCAGCGTCGCGATTTGCGGCGCATTGCGGTTGTTGTCGTCCCAGCCGAGCCGCATTTTCAAAGTGACGGGACGTGACGTGGCATTGACCGCGGCCTCGATCAATCGCGCCGCCAGTTCCGGTTCGCGCATCAGGGCCGAGCCCGACAGCGCGCCGGTCACCTCTTTTGCGGGGCAGCCCATGTTGAAATCGATGATGTCGGCGCCGGCCTGCTCGGCCAGCTTTGCGCCCTTGGCGATCCATTCGGGCGTGCGGCCCACCAGTTGGATTACCATCAAGGGCAAGCCGTCCCCGATCGCCGCACGACGCACCACATCGGGGCGGCCGCGGGCAAAGCTGTCGCAGGCCACCATCTCGGTCGCCACATAGGGCGCGCCGCAACGGCTGGCGATACGGCGGAACGGCAGGTCGGAAACGCCCGTCATGGGCGCGGTGAGTACCCGGCCGGGAATGGTGACGTCACCGATTTGCAGGGACCCAAGAGACGACATGGGGGCGGGACATAGCCCCACCCGCCATATTTGTCGAGATCAGCTACCAGAGCCGAGCCTGTGGATCCGGCCTGATCCGCTGATATCGGTTTCCAGCCGCTTGGGACTGCTGTGCAGGTTGACGTCGCCCGATCCGCTAATTTCGACCTTTGCCTCGTCGCTGGGGGCGATATCGACATTGCCGTGGCCGCCGATCTCCACCTTGGCGATACGCGTTGTCACCTCACCGAAGTCCGCGCGTCCCGAGCCCTCGATCTCGATGTTGAGGTCATCGATACTGCCTTTGGCCCTGACAGACCCGGAGCCCGCGATCCCGACTTCGGCTTGACGCGCGGTGAGTTGGTCGAATTCAGCGTCGCCTGATCCCGCGATATCCATTTTGAGAGTATCGATCTTGCCGTTGGCCTTGACGGAGCCCGAGCCTGCGATTTCGATCTTGACCTGGCGCGCCGTTATCTGGTCGAGATCGGCCTTGCCCGATCCTGCGACATCGATTTTGAGATCGTCGATCCGGCCGTTGGCCTTGACCGAGCCCGATCCCGCGATATCGATCTTCAAGCTGGATTGATCGAGCCTGTCCAGGATCAGATTGCCGCCACCGGCAATGTCGAACTTGCGGAATTCGCGGCCGGGAAGGGTTATCGTCAGGTCTTTCGTGCGATCGCGCCAGCCGCGGCAGTCCATCTCGATATCGCCATCATGTACGCGCAGGTGCGCCACGATTTGGGGATCGCCGGAAATATGCACCTTGTTGTCACCGCCGGGCACATAGCTGGCACGGCCATTCACCGACAGGCCGGCATGATTGCTGCCGTCCCAGTCCAGCTCGCGGCTGGTAGCGGTGGCGCCCGCGACCGCCTCACAGCGCGGCCGGCCATCGAACAGGGAAAAGCCCTCCAGTCCCTCCCTGCCGCCGATGGCGGCGGCAGCTCCCATGCAGGCGGCGGACGCGGTCAGACCAATGACGGCGATGATGGTAAGCTTATGCGCCACGATGTATCTCCTTGTTGAATTCTGCTCAGCCGTTGGGGGCGAGTTTGTGGAGCTGGCCGGGACCGGCAATGTTGGTGTCCAGCTCCTTGGGGTTGCTGTACAGATTGACGGTGCTTGGTCCGGCAATCTTGATCTTGGCCGATTCCGTGGGCGCGATGTCGGCGCTGGCAACGCCGGCGAGCGTTACCTTGGCGCTGCGGCCCGTGACCTTCCCGAAATCGGCATGGCCGACACCCGCGACATCGATCCTGAGATCGTCGATCCTGCCATCGGCCGTGATGGTGCCTGTGCCCGCGATCTTCGCTTTCATACTGGCCTTGTTCATCCGCTCCAGCTTCAGGTCGCTGCGGCCGGCAATGGCGAATTCGCGAAATTCCAGACCGGGCAAGGTGAGATTGATCTTGTCGCGATCGCGCCAGCCACGGCAGTCCAGATCGATCTTGCCGTCATGGATGCGCAGGTGCGCCAGCACCTGGGGATCGCCGCTGGCATGGAGCTTGTTGTCGGACCCGGGTGTATAGCGGGCGTTGCTATACGCCACCAATTGCACCTTGTCGCTTCCGTCCCAGTTCAGATCGCGGCTGGTCGCCGTGGCGCCGTCAATCCTGTGGCAGCGCGGGCCTTCACCAAACAGCCCGTCGAGCCCGTCACCGAAATTGCCGCCCCCGATGGCGGCGGCAGCCCCCAGGCAGACGGCTGAGGCGGAAAGACCGATGACGGCGATGATGGCCAGCTTGTGCGCCATGATGATGTCTTCTTCCCTGAGGTATGCGGTCAGCCGCCGGAGCTGATGTTGTGGATACGGCCCGATCCGGCGATATGGGTTTCCAGCTTCCTGGGATTGGAATGCAGATTGACGTCGCCGCTGCCGGCGATATGGATGTCGGCCTCGTCGGTGGGCGCGATGTCGGTATTGCCGCTGCCGGCGATATGCACCTCGGTGATTTGCGAGGCCACATGGCCCAGGTCGGCGTCACCCGATCCGGCGATGTGAATCTCGGCATGTTCCACCTTGCCGTCGGCCTTGATCGAACCGGAGCCGGCGATGCTGACCGTCAGCCGCTCCTGGTCAAGGTTCTGCAGCACCAGATTGCCGCTGCCGGCGATGCCGAATTTCTTGAACTCCCGGCCCGGCAGGGTGATTTCAAGGCTGTCCCGCCGGTCGCGCCAGCCGCCACGGCAGTCCAGCTCAATCCTGCCGTCACGCACCCGCACATGCGGCACCAGTTGGGGATCGCCGGTGACATGAAGCTTGTCGTCGCTGCCCGGCGTGTAGCGGGCATGGCCGCCGACCGACAGGCCGACATGGTCGCTGCCATCCCAGTCCAGATCGCGGCTGGTGGCACTGGCGCCCTGCACCGCTTCGCAGCGCGGGCGGTCACCGAACAGGGAAAAGTCGAAGCCGTCAAAGTCCTTGCCGAATTGATTGCCGCCGATGGCGGCGGCAGCGCCCATGCAGACAGCGGAACCGGTAAGCCCAATGACGGCGACGATGGCGAGCTTGTGCACCATGGTTTTTCTCCTAGATGGATTTGTTGGCGGTATCGAACAGGCGGAAATGCAACCGCGCATAGCGGATCAGCAGTTTGGCGATGATGTCCATCAGCATCAGCAGCAGTGCGCCGCCGCCGATGGCGCCGCTGATCAGGCTCAACCCCACCAGCAGCTGCATCGGGAGATTGCTCATCACGCCGTGCCAGCCGAAGGGCAGCAGATTGAACAAAAGGAACGAGCCGCCCACAACGAACGCAAGACAAGCCACCGACAGGCCGAAGAAGATCGCGGCCAGGCCGCAGAGCAGGGGCAGCAATATGATGAAGTCGATGGTCGCCAGTCCCAGCAGCGCCAGCACCACGCCCATGAAATTTCCCGCGTTGCGGTTTTCTTCCCAGCGGCGAAAGCCGATCTCGGCGCGCAGTTCGCGCGCCAGGCGCACGGGATCGCCCAGGGCGGCGGCGACTTCTTCCGGGGTGCGGCCGTCGGCGGCGCCATCGGCGAAATGCGTTTCGTAGTCAGCCACGATGTCGTTGATGTCGCTGTGATGCAGGCCCGCCAAGCCGTCGCGAAGCTGCGTCATGAAATGTGCGCGGTTCATGTTGCGTCTCCCAGGATTTTGCGCACGGCCGCCTCGAAGACGAGCCACTCGGCGGATTGTGATTTCAGCGCCTGCGCACCGCTTTTGGTGAGTTTGTAATATTTGCGCGGCGGACCGCTGCCCGATTCCTGCAGATAGGTCGAAACCAGACCGTCATTCTGCATGCGGCGCATCAAGGGATAGATGGTGCCTTCGCCCATGCCCACCGCTTCGGCCATGCGGCTGGCGATGTCGTAGGCGTAGTTGTCGCCCTTGGAGAGCAGTGCCAGCACGCACATCTCCAGGACGCCTTTCTTGAGCTGGATTTGAAGGGATTCGACCATGCGCTAGTGTCTATCACATGGTACCTTGTCTTGCAAGGTACTATTTGCCCCGTTACCGGGCTTTTAGGCTTTTCTCCCTTAAAACCGGCCATGGCCCTGGCAAACCACCTGAAGACCAAGCTGACCAGCTTGTTGGCGCGCAGCTTGGTGGCGCGGCCTGCCCGCCTGGCTGGGCACAAGCCGGTGGCCAGCATCACATTTGACGATTTTCCCAAGAATGCCTGGACGTTGGGCGGGCCGGTGCTGGCCCATCATGGGGTGCGCGGCACTTATTATACGGCAGGCGGTTTTTGTGGCCGCACCGTCGACGGCGCCGCGTTCTACGACGAGGGTGACCTGACTTCACTGGCGGCGGCCGGCCACGAGATCGGCTGCCACGGTTTCGCCCACCAGCCGACACCGAGCTTGACCGACGACGAACTTGCGGCGGATGCAACGCGCAACCGGCAATTCCTCCAGCCCTTTCTGAACGGTGGCGCGCCGGTGAGCTACGCCTTTCCGTTCGGCCGGGTAAGCCCACGCACCAAGCGCTTCTATGCCTCGCGCTTCAAATCGGCGCGCGGGTCGCATTGCGGCATCAATATCGGCCGCGTCGACTTGGCGCAGCTCAATGTCGTTTCGCTGGAAACCCGTTGCTGGAACGAGAAAGCCATCGAGGCCGATATCCAGCGTGTGTTGCACAGCCATGGCTGGCTGATCCTCTATACCCATGACATATCGGATACCCCGTCGCGCTATGGCTCCACGCCGGCGATGCTGGATTGGGCGCTGGGCCGCGTCGCCGCGGCGCGGATCGAAGTCCTGCCCGTGCACGAAGCGCTGGCGGTGGCGCTAGGACTCTAGCGCTTTCTTTCGGATTGCCGACAGGGTGGTGGTGGGCGTGATGCCTTCGGCGTCGAACTTCACATGGATGATGGATGGCAGACCACTGGCCTCAGCTTCCAGGAAAGCGGGTGCGAAATCCGCCGTCTTCTCCACCATCGCGCCAAAGCCGCCGAAACTCCTGGCCATGGCGGCGAAATCCGGATTGATCAGATTGGTGGCGCTGACGCGGCCGGGGTATTCGCGCTCCTGATGCATGCGGATGGTGCCCAAACTTGCATTGTCGAACACCACCACCAGGATCGGCAGTTTGTATTGAACGGCAGTTGCGAATTCCTGGCCGGTCATCAGGAAGTCGCCGTCGCCGGCAATGGCGACAATTTTGCGCTGCGGATAAAGCGTTTTCATCGCCACCGCGGCGGGCACGCCATAGCCCATGAAGCCGCAGACCGTCGCCATCTGGGTGTTGAAATTGCGGAAGCGATAAAAGCGGTGGATCCAGCCGGAATAATTTCCCGCGCCATTGCACACAATCGCGTCAGCGGGCAGATGATCGCGCAGCCAGATCATGATCTGCGAAAGATTGACGTTGCCCGGCTGGGGCAGGGAGCCTTGCGACCAATCCAGATAATCGCGGTGCGCGGCGCTGACATCGGGCGGTGTGTGGCGCGGCTTATGACTTTTAGGTTTAAGATTGGCCAAGGCGGCGGCAAAAGCCTGCGGCGCGGCATGAATGCCCAGATGGGGCCGGTAAACCCGGCCGATTTCCTCCGCGCCGGGATAGGCATGCACCAATTTCATCTGGGGCACGGGGATGTCGAACAGGGTGTAGCCCTGGGATGTGAGCTCGTTAAGGCGCGCGCCCGCCGCGATCACCAGGTCACTGGCCTTCACGCGCGCCACCAGCTTGGGGTTCGCTGCCAGTCCCAGATCGCCGGCATAATTGGAATGCAGGGCATCGAACAAATGGGCACGGCGGAATGAGGTGCAGACCGGCACGCCAAAGGCTTGCGCAAAGCGGGCGACCGCCGCCAAGGCCGATTCATGCCAGCGCCCGCCGCCCAGAATCAGCAGGGGCCGGGCGCTGCGTGCCAGCAGCTCTCCCAGTTCGGCCATCTGTTCGCTGCTTGGCGCGGTTTGAAGTGCTTCGGCAAAGGGCGCGTCGGGCGATTGCGAGGCCAAGGGCAGCATGTCATGGGGCAGTGACAGCACCACCGGGCCGCAGCGGCCCGCCATGGCGGTCGAGAAGGCACGGCCGACCATCTCGCCCATGCGGTCGGGTTCGTTCACTTCCGCGACCCATTTGGCCATGCCGCCAAAAAAGGCGCGATAGTCCATCTCCTGGAAGGCGTCGCGGCCGCGATTTTCCCGCTCCACCTGGCCCACGAACAGAATCATCGGCGTGGAATCCTGCTGGGCGATATGAATACCGCCTGACGCATTGGTGGCGCCCGGACCGCGGGTGACAAAACAGATGCCGGGCCGCCCCGTTTGCTTGCCATAGGCCTCCGCCATCATCGACGCGCCGCCTTCGTTGCGGCACACCGTGATGGCGATGCCGCTGTCGTGCAGCGCATCCAGCACCGGCAGATAGGATTCGCCCGGCACGCAGAAGACATGGCGCACCCCTTGGATGCGCAATTGGTCCACCAGCACCTTTGCGGCGGTGCGGGTGGCGGTCTCGGCGTGCATGTTCATCCGAACAGGGCTTTCTCGGTATAGGCAAGATCACCGAGAATGGGCCTGTAAGGGCCCTTATAGTATCGCGGTTCCTTGCCTTCGACATAGTGCGACAACATCGCGTCCATGTCACCGTCGATCAGAAAGCCCAGGCTGCCGCGGGTGAGAAAATGTCTGGCCAGCGCGGGCGCGCAGCGGCGCAGATCCTCGGCGCCGCGGCAGAACATCACGTCCATGACCGGCGCCGACGGCTTGTCCAGGCGGCGCGGCTGAAACACGAAGGGCGATACGATGCCGTCCTTTTCCACCGTCAGGCTGACCCAGCCCATCGCGCGATGATCGCGCAGCAACTGCGCCTCCGCAAGGTCGTCCGCAATGACATCGCTGACCACGCCGCGCCCCGGCAGGGCGAAATAAGCGCTGCGGCCGAAATTATAGGGCGCAAAGCCCTGCGCCTGCAGCGTGCGCCAGGTATGCGGGGCCGGCGAGGCGTTGAGATAGGTGACGTGTTTGAGTCTGGTCGCCATCGAGATCAACAGCGTGGAGTGGGTGCGCCATTGCGGCTCGACATACCAGCTCGACAGGTTGGAAACGATCCGGTCGCCGCGCATTGACGAGATCAGCAAGACCACGCCCACCGGGCCGAAGCCCCCATCCAGCACATAGCCGTAGCGCGGGACGCCTTCGATCACGGGCAGGTTTTTCCAGCGGGCAAAGCCGCGCGTCCAGGTGCCGCGGCAGGTGCGGGGGAAGCCGCGTGTCAAAAGATCGGCCAAGCCGTCCAGATCGCCTCCGGCGATCGGGCGGCATCGCGCACGATTGGCTTGCTGGGGGTCAATTGTCATGACCGCACGAAAGGCCCCTGTTCCCGGGCTTTTATGCGCCATTTGCCATTAGCGGACCGTTAAAGCGGGCAAGACTATATTAACGCGCGGAACGGGCGGGACTTGCCATGACTGTCGCCACCATTGTGCGTGCCGAATTCGAACAGGTGGCACGCGAACAGGAAAAGACCCTGGCCGGCCTGGCGGACGAGATGCTGCTGCTGGATTGCGGATTGGACTCGCTGTGTTTGGCCATCATCGTGGCGCGGCTGGAAGATCAGCTTGGCATCGATCCCTTCACTGCTTCGGACGATGTCTATCTTCCGGTGACCCTGGGTGACTTCATCAAGTTCTACCAGGATGCCGCCACCGCCTGAGACATAGCGGGCGCGCGATTGGCGCCC
The DNA here is from genome assembly GCA_025361185.1 of Alphaproteobacteria bacterium. Classification (GTDB taxonomy): domain Bacteria; phylum Pseudomonadota; class Alphaproteobacteria; order Micropepsales; family Micropepsaceae; genus Rhizomicrobium. The sequence continues at coordinate 32,547 of JANYAR010000001.1, forward strand.
TTGTGTCCGCCTCCATGCCTTGGAAGATCACGCCGGCATTCCGCACCGCAAAGGATGAGGCGGGCCATTCTTGGTAAGCAGGCTGTTAATTCGAACGCGCAATTTGGTGCGGTTTTCCGCGCAACAAATGCTTTACGGGTGAGAGTTAGATTGGCGGCAGTCTTTGAGGCCTTGATTTTTCCGGGCCGCAAAAGCGGCCTGATTTTATTGGATTGGCGTTTCAGCGAAAACGCCCACAGGAAACCTGCATGCCTCTAGACCGTTATGCCTCCCGTTTTCTCGAAATGCTCGTTGCCGCGGGACAATGCCGCGGCCGCTATGAGGATGTGGAGGTGCGCCGCGCCGCCCTCACCAACCTGGCGATCCTGGTGGACCCACCCGGCAGTGAAGAGATTGGCGGCGTGCGCGATCAGCTGATGCCGGTCGACAATGGCCATATCACGCTTCGTGTCTATTCGCCCTTGGGCGAGCCGGCGCGCACACTGCCCGGCATCTTGTTCTTTCATGGCGGCGGCTGGGTTGCCGGCAGCCTGGAGACCCATGACGGATTGTGCCGCAGGTTGAGCAACGAGACCGGCTGCCGGGTGATTGCCGTGGACTACCGGCTGGCGCCCGAACATCCCTTCCCCTACGGCCTGTCCGATGCTGTCGCCGCCCTGAATCACGTGACGCGAAATCCAGGCGTGTTTGGCGTGGATTTGCAGCGGCTGGGGGTGGCGGGCGACAGCGCGGGCGCCACCTTGGCCGCTACATTGTGCCGTATCGTCCGGGACGCCGGCAGTTCGGCGATTGCTTTCCAGCTGCTGCTTTGTCCCATCCTGGATGTGCACAGTGAATCCGCCGCGCGCCGCGAACTGGCCAAGGGCTATTTTCTGGACAGCGAGACCTTGCGGCGCGATCTGGAACTCTATGTGCCGCCGGGCTCTGAACTGTCCGATCCGTGCCTGTCGCCGCTGCGCGCCGAGGAATTTGCGGGCCTGCCCCAGGCCTTCATTCACACCGCCCAGTTCGATCCGTTCGGCGAGGAAGGCGAGGCCTATGCCCAGCGTCTGGGCGGTTTTGGCGTACCGGTGCATGGCCGCTGCCATCCCGGCATGATTCACTATTTCTACTGCATGCCGCGCATGATCCCCCATGCGGCGCAGGCTCTACGCATCATCGGAACGGAAATCCGTTATGCGGTAAGACTGCCCCCGCTACCGGAGCGCCGAGGGCACCGGCGGATCAGGCCGGAATTGGTCCGGGTTTGAGCCCGTCCAACGCCGCCATGCCGCACAGTCTTTCCTGAAAAAACGGCAGCGCCCATGCCTGTCTTGAATTGGTACGGTTCGCGGCGGGCAGATCGGGAGAATACGGCGCTTTGCGGTGAGGTGACGTTAATACAGTTGCCCTGCCGCTCCAGCATTGCGCCGATATTTTGTTAATCCACCTGCGGCTAAATTGACGACCTTGGGGGCATTTTTCAGGTTCTTCATGCGCGACGAGACATTCGCATTGCACGCCGGTTTTGACGCCGATCCTGCCACAAACGCCGTGGCGTCGCCGATTCATCGGATGGCGACGTATCCGTTTGACGCCGTCGCCAATCGCAGCGATTTTTCTCAGGTGGCGCGATGAGCGTGGTCGAACAGTTTTTGCTGGGCAGCGGCCGTTTCTCGACGGTAGAAGGCGCGCGCGCCGCCATCCATGTCGGGTTGGTCAACAACATGCCCGATGCGGACCTGCGCGCCACCGAACTGCAATTCGCGCGGTTGCTGAAGGATGCGGCGGGCCCTTTGGATGTGCGCTTGCGGCTTTTCTCGCTACGCTCCATCCCGCGCAGCGAAGATGCGCGCGCGCGCATGGCCGGTTTCTATGACGATGCCGCTTTCCTGCAGGCCGCCAATATCGATGCGCTGATTGTCACCGGCGCCCAGGCGGGCGCGGAAGAGTTGCGCGAGGAACCCTATTGGGCCGAGCTGGCGCATCTGGTCGACTGGGCCGAGATCGGCACCATCTCCACCTTGTTTTCGTCCCTGGCGGCTCATGCGGCGGTGCTGCACCTGGACGGCATCGCGCAGCGCAAGCTGACAAGAAAATTGGCGGGGGTCTATGAGAGTTCCCGGGTGGAGGACGATCCGCTGTTCTTCAACGCCGCCTCCACGGTTCCCATGCCGCATTCGCGCCGCAACGATATCGCGGAGCGCGATCTTGCGGCAAAGGGCTATCGCGTGCTGGCGCGTCTGGGCAATGACCAGGTTGACATCTTTACCCGTGAGCCGGCCGGTCACAGCCGTTTTGTCTTTCTGCAGGGCCATCCGGAATATGATCCTGCCACGTTGGGCCGGGACTATCTGCGAGACATGGCGCGGTTCCTGGGGGGCGAGACGTCCGAACGCCCCGCCGTTCCGGAACATTATTTCGACCGCGCCACCGAGAACCGGCTGAGCGAACTCGTGGCTAAAGGCGAGACCAGCCTGTCGCGCTATCAGGAGGTCGTGCTGGGCGCCTTGCCGCGCCAGATCTGGCGGCCCAACACGGTGCGGTTGATCGGAAACTGGTTGATGCTGGTGGCGGCCGCCAAGGCCCGCCGTGCCGCATCCAAGGCCGTTCCGACACGCCGCCGCGCCTCTTGATTGGTGAGGAGCGGTTCGCCCAAGGCGAACGAAACGGTCCGGTGGACCGTTTCGAGCGACGAACGGTTCGTAGCGACAGCGTGCGAACGGCTTAAGCGAGCGGCAGGCCAGTTTTAGTCTTTTGGCACGACGTCAAACGCTATCGTCGTGCGCGGATGCGCATCGCGGAACGGTATGGTGCCGTGCCACATATAGGACGGAAAAAGCACTAGCCGTCCGGGCCGGGGCTGAATGGCGCGGCGGATCGGGTCTTTCAGCGTGACATCCAGCGCCGGTTCGCCGAACTTGATCCAGCCTTGCCGGCCTTGCGCGTCCTCTACTGCCGGCGGCAAGGCGACATAGTAGCAGGAACTGATCCACCCCTCGGGGTGGACATGGTTGGTGTGAAAGCCGCAATCGCGCAACCGCGACGACCACGAGCCGGTATAGTCGAAATTGCGCGCGCGCCGCGCCAGGAAGGGATGTTTATCGTCCGCTTTCATGCCCGCGATATAGCGGCCGACCGCCTCGCGAATGCGGATCTGGAGCCGCTCCACCAGATCGTGGCCCACCCCGAACAACTTGTTGGGCGTCTGGGTGCCGTTGCGCAGCGATTGTTCCAGATACTCCCGGGTCGCGGGATGGGCCCGCTCCAGCCAGGCATTGAGCTCGGCGTTAAAGCTTTCCATGTCGGAAAAGCCCTTGGGCGGATCGAGGTCGTAGATCTGGATCAGCGAATCATAGCCGTTCAGCACCTCGTCGCGTTCATCCTCCAGCATGCGCCAGGCCGTTCCCAGGATCGCCAGCGCCACCTGGTCGTTCGGCGCCAGTGCCACGCTGCGCTCACACAGGGCGGCCGCCTTCCCGGCATCGCCGGCGGATATCGCGGCCTCGGCGGCGCAGCTGAGCAGGTCCGGCTCATCGCCGTGCCGTGTCAGCAAGCCATCAAGCACCTTCTGCGCTTCGCCGTGCCGTTTCATCATCTTCAGCGTGTTGCCGACGCCGATGGCGGCGATCTTGTTGTCCGGATCCAGCCGCAACGCTTCGCGGTAGACCCGATGGGCTTCCTCGCCGCGTTTTTCGTGACTAAGGAAATGGGCCTTGGACAGCAGCAGCCCCACCGTCTTGGGCGCGCGGTCATAGGATTTCAGATAATCGTCGCGGCCCAGCCGGTACATCAGGTCGTTGTGGAATTGGTGCCATTGCGGATTGGCGGGATCGCGCGCAATCAGACCGCTGCTTAGCTCGGCCGCGTCATCATAGCGTTTGAGCTTCTGCAAAATCTCCGCGCGCGAGGCGTCGGTGACGAGTTCCGGGTTGATCGCTGCGGACTTGTCGTAATTCTCCAAGGCCTCCTGGTCCTTGCCCTGGCGATAGAGCGCCAGGCCCAGCGATCGATGCAGGATGGCGCGCATCTGCGGCGGGACGTCTTGCTGCAGGGCTTCGCGCAACAAGGGTTCGGCTTCTTTCGGCCGCTGAGTGGCGAGCAGCACTTCGCCCAAGGCCAGCTTGGCGCGGGCATTGTCCGGCAAGTTCTGAAGCCACTGGCGGAATATGGCCTCGGCCTGACCCTGCTCACCCAGCTGCTGCAGTGTGGTGCCCGCCTCATAATAGGCCTCGGCATAGTCGGGCTTGAGCGCGATGGCGTGCTTGAAGGCCTCTATCGCCTCGCCATGCCGCTCCAGCCATCGCAGCGCCGTACCGTGACTGAAAGCCAGGACGGCCTCGCGCGGATTGGCGGCGCGGGCTTTTTCGAACTGCCTGGCAGCCTCCTCGAAGCGCTGCTGATGCATCCGCACCAGCCCGGCCACGTGCAGCAGCCGCGGGTCGTCGGCGAAGCGTTCCAGAAGGGGGGCCAGCGCCGCATCGGCGGCCTCAGCGTCGCCGGCCCGCAGATATTGGTTGGCCAACGCGAGGGTGTGCTGGAGGGCCGGGATGGCTTGGATTGTGACCATACCGGCTACCCTACTCGAGAGGCGCCGGGCCTGTCAGGCCCGGAAAAGAGCCAAAATTTTCATGTAAATCCTTTAATTTCAACAAGTTAACTGAATAAAAGAAAATGTCTAATTGTCGCAAAATGTCACTGATTAGGCCTTCCCCCCTCGAATATCGATGATCTAATAAGTATCTGCAGGGGGCACTTCGAAACGTGAGCGCGGATTTGTATCTCGTTGATGCCGGATGGGTCCTGTCGGCCGTCGCAGTGGCAGGCACGGCCTACACCTTGCTGGCTGCCTTGCTGGTTGGCCGCTTCATGCGCAAGCCGCCGAGCGCGGTGCGCAGTTGCCCGGCCGTGACCATCCTCAAGCCGCTTCACTTTGGCGAGCCGGATCTTTCGCGCAATCTGGAGACCTTCGTCACGCAAGACTATGACGGCCCGGTTCAGATCGTCTTCGGGGTGCAGGATCCGAACGATCCGGCCTTGGCGGTGGTGCGCGCGTTGCAAGCCAAGTATCCCGCTTTCGATACCGCCATTGTGGTGGATGGGGCGCGCTATGGCGCCAATGCCAAGGTCTGCAACCTGATCAACATGCTGGCCGCCGCGCGCCATGACACGCTGGTGCTTTCGGACAGCGACATTTCCGTTGGGGCTTTGTGGCTGTCGCAGGTCACTGCCGCGCTGGCGCGGCCCGGTGTCGGTATCGTGACCTGTCTTTACACCGGCGAAGCCGCTGGTGACGGTCACAAGCTGTGGTCGGCGCTCGCGGCCATGGGGACCTCCTATAATTTTCTGCCCAATGCGCTGTTGGGAACGTCGCTGGGATTGGCCGCGCCGTGCTTCGGCTCCACCATTGCGCTCAAGCGCCAGACGCTGGAGGAAGTGGGAGGGTTTGCCGCTTTCGCCGACCAGCTGGCCGATGACCATGAGTTGGGCCGGGCGGTACGCAGCAAGGGCCATGCCTTGGCAATCCCCGCCATGGGCGTGAGCCATACCGCGGCCGAGAACAGTGTCGGCGAGATGTTCCGTCATGAACTGCGTTGGACCCGCACGATTCGGATGGTGAACCCCGCCGGTCATTTTGGCAGCTTTGTCACCCATGGTTTCGCCTTTGCGCTGATGGGCGCAATCTTGCTTGGTTTTAACCCTGTCAGCCTGGGCATCCTGGCAACGGCTTTGGCGGCCCGGCTGGTCCTGAAAAACCGGGTTGACGGGCATTTCGGCACCTATGCCGGACCTTATTGGCTAATGCCATTGCGCGATCTGTTAAGCTTCGCGGTGTTCGTGGTCTCGCTGTCCGGCGAAACCGTGCATTGGCGCGGGACTCACTTTGCGGTAGAGCCTTCCGGCGCGATGTCCCGGGTCTGAGACCTGAAATGTTTCACGACGTTCCCGCACTTTTGCGGGCATGAGGTTTGACGATGATGAAGTCCCTTTTCCTCCAGGCTCCGTCCTTCGACGGCTATGACGGCGGCGCCGGCGCGCGCTATCAGATGAAGCGGGAAGTGAAGAGCTTCTGGTTTCCCACCTGGCTGGCCCAGGCCGCCGCGATGGTGCCGGGCGCGCGCCTGATCGACGCCCCGCCGCACAACACCTCCTTCAAGGACATCGAGGAAGACGTGAAGGCGCATGAGCTGATCGTCATCCACACCTCGACCCCCAGCTTCAAGTCCGACTGCAAGACGGCCGGCATGATCCGTGCCCTCAATCCCACAGCCAAGATCGGCTTCATCGGCGCCAAGGTGGCGGTCGAGCCGGTGGAAAGCATGGAAGCCTGCGCCGCGCTCGATTTCGTCTGCCGCAACGAATATGAGTTCACCATCCAGGAACTGGCGCGCGGCGATGATTGGGCCGGCATCAAGGGCCTGACCTGGCGCAACGCATCACACGAGATCATTTCCAATCCCGAACGCGAAATCCTCAAAGATATGGACCAGCTGCCGTCGGTGCTGCCGATGTACAAGCAGTTGAATGTCGAAAAGTATTTCGGTGGCTACCTGCTGCACCCCTACATGTCCTGGTACACGGGACGGGGCTGCAAATCCCGTTGCACCTTCTGCCTGTGGCCGCAGACCATCGGCGGGCACAATTACCGCTTCAAGTCGATCGAGAAAGTGGTCGAAGAGGTCAAGTATGTGCAGCGCGAATTCCCGCAAGTGAAGGAAATCTTCTTCGACGACGACACGCTGACCGACAATCACGACCGCGTCGAAGCCCTGGCCAAGGAATTGGGCAAGCTGGGCATGGCATGGTCGTGCAACGCCAAGGCCAATGTACCGCGCAAGACCTTGGAAGCGATGAAGGCGGGTGGTCTTCGCCTGCTGCTGGTCGGCTATGAATCCGGCAACCAGCAGATCCTGCACAACATCAAGAAGGGCTTGCTCGTCCCGGTCGCCAAGCGCTTTGCCAAGGATTGCCATGACCTGGGCATTGTGGTGCACGGCACTTTCATCCTGGGCCTGCCCGGCGAGACCCGCGAGACCATCCAGGAAACCCTGCGTTTCGCCAAGGAAGTCAATCCGCACACCATCCAGGTGTCGCTGGCCGCGCCCTATCCCGGCACCTTTCTCTACAAGCAGGCCAAGGAAAATGGCTGGTTCGCGTCCGACGTGGATTTGTTGACCGACGACGGCACCCAGATCGCGCCCTTGAACTATCCCCATCTCGGCCACACCGAAATCTTCAACTCGGTGGAGGACTTCTACAAGAAGTTCTACTTCCGCCCCTCCAAGATCATGGAGATCGTCAAGGAGATGCTGACCTCGCGCGACATGCTGGTGCGCCGTCTGCGCGAAGGCGTGGAGTTCTTCCAGTTCCTCAAGAACCGCGAAGACATGATCGTTTCCTGAGCGCGGTGAAGCAGCTCATCGTCACTGCGGACGACTTCGGCGCCGCCATGGAAGTCAACGAAGCGGTCGAGCTTGCCCATCGTGGTGGCATTCTATCCGCCGCCAGTCTGATGGTGGGCGGTGCCGCCGCCGCTGATGCGGTGGCGCGGGCCCGCAATCTTCCTTCCCTGCGTGTTGGACTCCATCTGGTCTTGGTCGAGGGAAAGCCGGTGCTGCCGGCCGCGTCCGTGCCCGACCTGGTGGATTCACGCGGGTTTTTCCGCAGCGACATGGCGCGCGCCGGCGCCGCGATGTTCTTTTTTCCAAAGCTGCGCCGCCAGCTCGCCGCCGAGATCGACGCCCAGTTCGCCGCCTTCGCCGCCACCGGCCTGACACTGGACCATGTCAACGCCCACAAGCATTTCCATCTCCACCCCACCATCGCCGCCCTGATCGTCAAAGCGGCGAAGGCCCATGGCGTGAAAGGGGCGCGCGTGCCGCTGGAGCCGCAAGCGGTGCTGGGCCGGATCGAAAACCACAAGCCGTCCGGCGTCGTGGCGTTGACCGCGCCGTTTGCCAGAGCCTTGCGCGCCCGTTTCTGGCGCGCCGGAATCACCGCGCCCGATTCTGTCTTCGGCCTGGCCTGGTCCGGCGCCATGACGCTCCCGCGCCTCGCCGGATTGATCGAACACCTGCCCGAGGGTCTCAGCGAAATCTATATGCATCCCGCCACCGGCCCTTACCCGGGATCGGCCCCGGGCTACCAGTATGCCGGCGAGCTGGCGGCCCTGACCGATCCAAGCCTGCCGTCCCTGCTGGCGGCGCGGGGGGTTCGGACAGGTGGTTTTGGAGACTTTTTCTCTCAATGGATTCAATAGCTTAAATCAATGTACCGGTACTATATTTTGCGGTTCAATTGAGGCCCCCAAAAGGGTAATGCAGTAGCCAGACAGGAGCCCCCGTGAGCAGGTTTGTTCCATGAGTAGTCCGGCCTTCGCCATTCCGCCCGACCTGACCCGTGACACCGGCGCCTGGCCGGGTGACGGCCCGATCAAGTTCGGCAGCGACGCCCACAAGCGGCTGTTCTGCAAGACGCTGCTGGACACCCATGATCCCTACAAGCCGGCGGTGCTGGATTGGCCCAAGCTGGGCGCGGAAGCCGAAAAGCGCATCACGTCGCTGCCCATCTGGGACATCGCGGTGCAGACCGAGAACCGCGCCGGGCTGAATGTCTGCACCTATGCCGAAAGCGTGCCGGACCCGCTGTTGCGCAAGGCGATCGAGCTGAACGGCTTTGAAGAGCGCCGCCACCGCCATGTGCTGGCCAATCTGGTGGAAGCCTATGGCATCAAGCTGGCGCCCGAGCCGGTCTATGAAAAGCCCAAGAACCCGGAATGGGCTTTCATGGTCACCGGCTACAGCGAGTGCATCGATAGTTTCTTCGCCTTCGGCCTGTTCAAGGCGGCGATGGACACCGGCTTCTTCCCGCCCGAATTGATCCAGACCTTCGATCCGGTGGTGAATGAGGAAGGCCGCCACATCCTGTTCTTTGTGAACTGGGTCGCCTGGCACCGCCGCAACATGCCGTGGTGGCGCAGGCCCTATTTCGAGCTGAAGGTCCTCGCGGTCTGGCTGTTCCTGATTTACGAGCGTATGGGCATCGCCTCCGATGTCTCCAACGGCCAGCAGGACAACAATTTCACCGTCACCGGCGCTGAACAGCTGGGATCGGACATCAATGTCGGCGAGCTGATCGCGCTCTGCGTGGCCGAGAATGACCGGCGCCTGGCGCCCTTTGACGCTCGCCTCAAGCGTCCGCGCTTTGTGCCCTTCATGGCCAGGCTGGCGTTGAAGTTCATCGGGCCCCCCAAAAAAGCAAATAAGCAGAAGGCCGCGTGATGAAAATCGGATCGCCGGAACATCGCGACACCTTCTGCAAGCATTTCATGCAGACCTATACCGAATTCGATCCCGACACATTGCCGTGGCCGGATCTGGACGAGGCGGCGCTGACGCGCTTGAAATCCGTGCCCTTCTGGGAAGAGGTCTTCTACACCGAGCGCCGGGCCGGGGCGATCGTGGCGGAGTTCGTCAAGACCGTGAAGGACCCAGTGATGAAGGAAGCCGTGGCGCTGCAGGGCTTCGAGGAAGCCCGCCACGCCAAGCTGATCCGGGTGATGATCGAGAAATACGGCATCGATGCGACAGAGCGCCCGCTGGAGGATGTCAGCGACAATGTCGAAACCCGCTTCAAGGATTTCGGTTTCGGCGAATGCATGGACAGCTTTCTGGGTTTCGGTGTCTTCAAGATCGCCCTGCAGTCACAGTTTTTACCCAAGGAGATGTTCGCCATCTTCGAAACCCTGATGTACGAGGAAACCCGCCACATTGTCTTCTTCGTCAACTGGATGGCCTATAACCAGGCGCAGAAGGGCGCTCTCGCCAAGCTGATGCTGCCCTTCACGGATTTCCGGTTTTACATGCGCGCCCTGGGCCGCATGGTCGGCACCGCCAAACGCGGCAAGGAGCTGAACGACGGCAAGGAATTTTCCGCAACCCAGGCATCGGTATTCCTGGACGGCTTTACCTTCCGCCGTTTCCTGGAAGACTGCTATTCCGAGAACCGCCGCCGCATGGGGGTCTTCGACTCCGAATTGCTGCGTCCCAGCTTCCTGCCCCAACTGGCGGAAACCGCGCTGGGCGCCATGCGCCTGTGGAGCTTCCGCGCCAAGCCACTGCCCGCGTAATGAAGTGGACCCCAAAGATCGGGGTAGCCTTGGCGCTACTGGCCGGACTTGTTGCCGCCTTCTATGTGGTCTGGTCGGTCGGCTTCGATCCGATTTTTGCGGCAATCGCCCGTGCCGGTGTTGGAGGACTCGCGCTGCTGTGCCTGTATGCGCTGGCGGTTTTCGTCAGTCTGGCATTTGCCTGGTATTTCCTGCTGCCGCCGCAACAACGCCATCCTGCCACCCAATTGTATGTCGCCCGGCTGGTGCGTGACTCCATTGCCGAGATTTCGCCTTTCTCGCCGGTCGGCGGCATGGTCGCGGCGGCGCGGCTGATGACGCTCAAAGGAATGAGCGCAGCCTATGCGGCGGCTTCCGTTGCCGCCGACGCCACCACCGAGGCGATGGCACAGGTGGTGTTCCTGGCTTTCGGGCTGGGCCTGGGATTCACGCAGTTCCACCATTTGCAGGGCTCCGGCCACTTGACCGAGGCGATGCTGGCCGTGCTGCTGCTGGCGGTGCCTGGTATCGCGCTGCTGATTTTCATGCAGAAGAGGGGCGCCGGTTTGGCGGAAAGGATCGCAATGCGCTTCTTTCCGCGAGCACTGGCAGGCGTCTCCTTCCATGCGGCCATCGAAGAACTTTATGATTCCCACGCGCGGCTGGCGGCGTCCGCGGCGCTGCATCTTGTCGCCTGGATCGGGGCCGGTGGTGGTACCTTCATCGCTTTCCGCCTGGTCGGGGGGCACATCAATCTGCTGAATGCCATCGCCCTGGAGGCCCTGCTCAGCACCTTGCGCAGCATCGCCGCCCCGGTCCCGGCGGCCGTCGGGGTGCAGGAATGGGGTTATGCCATGCTGGCGCCTTTGTTCGGGCTTCCCGCCGAAATGGGGGTGGCGGTATCCCTGCTCAAGCGCGCGCGCGAAATCGTGCTGGGGATTCCCGCATTGATCTATTGGCAAAGTGTCGAAGGCCGAAAGGCGCTGACCGATGTCTGATATCGCGCTGGTCACGGGAGCATCGGGTTTCGTCGGCTCCGCCGTGGCGCGGGCCCTGGTGGCGCGCGGCTTGCGCGTGCGGGTGGTGCTGAGGGCCAACGCGTCGCGCCTCAACATCGCGGGTGTGGACTGCGAGCCCGTGATCGGCGACATGCGCGACGAAATTTCCATGACCGCCGCCCTGAAGGGTGCGCGCTATCTGTTTCATGTCGCGGCCGACTATCGCCTTTGGGCGCGCGATCCCGGTGAGATCGAGCGCAACAATCTCGCCGGCGCCCGCGCCACCATGGGCGCGGCCCTAAAATGCGGTGTGGAGCGAGTGGTTTATACCTCCTCGGTTGCGGCCCTGAAGCCCGGGGACAGCGCGGTCGACGAGACGTCTCGTCATACACCGCAAAGCGTGATCGGCGCCTATAAGCGCAGCAAGTTGGTGGCGGAACGCGAGGTCGAACGTCTTGTGCGGGACGAGGGGCTGGCCTGCGTGATCGTGGCGCCGTCCACCCCCATCGGTCCGCGCGACATCAAACCCACGCCCACAGGAAGGGTGATTGTGGAAGCCGCCACGGGGCGCATGCCCGCTTTTGTCGACACCGGGCTCAATCTGGTGCATGTCGATGACGTGGCCCAGGGCCATTTGCTGGCGCTGGACAAGGGGCGCATCGGCGAGAATTATATCTTGGGCGGCACGGATGTTGCGTTGGAGACCATGCTGGGGGATATCGCCTTTCTGTCGGGCCGCCGCGCGCCAAGTTTGAAATTGCCCCGCGCACCACTCTTCCCCTTGGCCTGGGCGGCGGAAGCCTTCGCGCGCGTCACCGGCAAGGAGCCGTTCCTTACCGCCGACGCGCTGCGCATGTCGCGCTACCGCATGTTCTTCAGCTCGGACAAGGCCGTGCGGGAGCTGGGCTATGCGCCGCGCCCCTACAAGGAAGGCTTGACGGACGCGCTGAACTGGTTTGGCGAGAACGGATACCTCAAATGATCGCGGGTATTCTGTTCGGCTTTGTGCCGCTGGCGGTGTGGCTGTATCTGCTGCTGTTTCGCGGGGGTTTCTGGCTGCTGCGCGAGCGCGACACCGCGCCGGTGGACCAGCCCGCATCCTGGCCCTCGGTGGTGGCGGTGGTCCCGGCCCGCAACGAGGCCGATGTGATCGGCCGCAGTATCGGCAGTCTGCTGGCCCAGGATTATCCGGGGCCTTTGCATATCGTGCTGGTGGATGATCAGTCCGATGACGGCACCGGCCCGTTGGCGCGCAGGTTGAATCCGGATCGCCTGACGGTCCTGACGGGCGGCACCCGTCCGCAGGGCTGGACCGGGAAACTCTGGGCCATGAAGCAGGGCAGCGATTATGCCGCGGTTTTTGGATCCGAATTTCTCTGGTTCACCGACGCCGATATCGTCCATGCCCCCGACAATCTGCGTCATCTGGTGGGCCGCGCCCAGGCTGGAAACAATGTTCTGGTGTCGCTGATGGCGCGGCTGTCGTGCAAAAACCTCGCCGAGCATTTCCTGATTCCCGCTTTTGTCTTTTTCTTCGACATGCTGTTTCCCTTTGCTGCCGTCAACAATCCAGCCAGCAAGGTCGCGGCCGCGGCCGGCGGCTGCATGCTGGTGCGCCGCCAGGCGCTGGAAAAGGCGGGCGGCCTGGCCGCCATCGGCCACAATATCATCGACGATTGTGCGCTGGGCCGGGCGATGAAGGCGCAAGGGCCGATCTGGCTGGGCCTGACCGACCGCGCCGTCAGCCTGCGCCCTTATGAACATCTTTCCGACATCCGCCACATGGTGACGCGCACCGCCTATGCCCAGCTGGGCTATTCCCCGCTGGTTCTGGCGGCAACCTTGTTCGGGCTGGCAATGGTCTATCTTGCGCCCGTGATGACGGCGCTGTTTGCCTGGGGCATTTCGCAAATGGCCGGCTGGCTGGCCTGGATCATCATGGCGGTGATGTATCAGCCGATTCTGCGTTTCTATCGGCTGTCTCCGCTCTGGGGGCTGGCGCTGCCGCTTATCGGCCTCTTCTATGCCGGCTTCACATGCCAGTCCGCGATCCTATATTGGTCGGGCAAGGGCGGCATGTGGAAGGGCAGGGCGCAGGCCCAGGCCAGTGCAAAAAGCGCCGGGAATCAAGCATGAGCAGTGTCGCCGAACTGCAATCGGGCAAAGGCCATCGCGACGAGAATTTCCCCGTTGCGTCGTTCCTGATCGCGCCTCGGCACCGCGCTCCGGTGCTGGCCTTTTACAATTTCGTGCGCGCCGCCGACGATGTGGCGGACAATGCGTCTACGCCGCCGGAAGAAAAGCTGGCTCTTCTGGAGCAGATGCGCGCCAGCCTGGTGGGCAAAAGCGAGTGCGTGCCGCAGGGCGTGGCGTTGCGCGTCATCCTGGAGGAACGCGGCCTGCCCGTGGTGCATGCGTTGGATTTGCTGGAGGCCTTTCGCCGCGACTGCACCAAGCTTCATTATCGCGATTGGGATGACCTGATCGATTATTGCCGCTACAGCGCCATGCCGGTGGGCCGTTTTGTCCTGGACGTGCATGGCGAAAACAAAAGCCTGTGGCCGGCCAACGACGCGCTATGCGCGGCGCTGCAGGTGATCAACCATCTGCAGGATTGCGCCAAGGATTTTTCCGAGTTGAACCGGGTCTATATTCCGCAAGCCCTATTGGCCGCAGCCGGGATCGGGACCCAGGCGCTGGGCGAGGACAAGGCCAACCCTGCCCTGGCCGGGGTGATATCCGGCCTGGCGCGCCGGAATGCCGAACTGCTGGAAATTTCGCGGCCCTTCGCGCGAGGGATAAAAGACGGCCGGCTTGCGCTGGAAGTCGATCTCATCCAAACCCTGGCGGACGATCTGAACACCATGCTGATGAACCGCGATCCGCTGTCGCAAGCCGTGCATCATTCCAAGATGGATGTCGCCGCTCTATTCATGAAACGTCTTCCCGCCTTTGCCCTGATGCGCCTGATGCGCAAAACATAAAGATCGCCCTAGAGACCAGCATGAACAACGCAGAAAATATCGGTTCTCCGGCCGCAAAGGCGGTGAAGAAAAAGGCCAGCACAAGCTCCTTCTATATCGCCATGCGCTTGATGCCGGCGGAAGCGCGCGACGCCATGTTCGCGATCTATGCTTTTTGCCGCAAGGTGGACGATATCGCCGATGACGGCATCGGCACGCGTGCACAGCGGCACGAGAAGCTGGAGCAGTGGCGCTCCGATCTGCGCCGGCTTTATGCCGGCGATGGGACGCCGCAGGTCCGCTTCCTGGCGCCGGCGGTGGCGCAATATGGTCTCAGGCTCGAGGATTTTCTCAGTGTTCTGGATGGAATGGAGATGGACGTGGCCGAGGATATCGTCGCGCCCAGTCTTGCCACGCTGGACCTTTATTGCGACCGGGTGGCCAGCGCGGTGGGGCGTTTATCTATTAAGGTGTTTGGTATGGAGGAGGCGCCGGGTTTCGAATTGGCGCGGCATCTGGGCCGGGCGCTGCAGCTGACCAATATCCTGCGCGATATCGACGAAGACGCCGAGGTTGGGCGGCTCTATTTGCCGCGGGAATATCTGGAGGAACTCAATTGCTGCCGCTCGCTCGATCCGCTCGCGATCGTGGCGCGGCCGGAAATCGACGCGGTCTGCCGCCGCGTGGCCGGGCTGGCGCATCATCATTACGACCAAGCGCAAGCCATCCTGGCGGCGCGGCCGAAAGGGCGGATCAAGACGCCGCGCCTGATGGGCGCGGTCTATTCCGAGATTTTGCGCGCCAGCGAGGCACAGGGTTTTGCAGCCCCGCGCCGCCGCGTCTCGCTGCCCAAGAGCAAGCTTCTGTCTCTGGTGCTGCGCCAGGGGCTCTTCTCGTGAGTCCGCGCGGATGACTGGCAAAGCTTACGTCGTAGGTGCGGGCTTGGCGGGCCTGTCCGCCGCCACCATCCTGGCGGCGCGCGGCGCCGCCGTCACCGTGATCGAGGCGGCAGGACAGGCCGGTGGACGCTGCCGGTCCTATTTCGATGCCGCCATTGGCGGGGTGATCGACAATGGCAATCACTTGGTGCTTTCGGGGAACCGGGCGGTTCATGATTATCTGGCGCGCATCGGCGCGCACGACGCTCTGGCCGGCCCGCCGCGCGCCGAATTCGCTTTTGTGGACCTGCGCGATGGCCTTCGTTGGACGCTGCGGCCCAATGAAGGCCGCGTGCCCTACTGGATAACACGCGCGTCACGCCGGGTGCCGGGCACAAAGGCGTCCGATTATGCCAAATATGCGCCCCTGCTGTGGGCGGACAAGAAAACAAGCATCGGCGACAGGATCGCCGATCGGGGCCCCTTGTGGGAAAGACTGATGCGACCCTTTCTGCTGGCCGCACTCAATACAGAACCGGAACAATCGTCCGCGGCGTTGGCTGGCGCCGTATTGCGCGAGACTCTGGCCAAGGGCGGGCGGTTCTACCGCCCGCGCATCGCCCATCCCACATTGGCCGCCGCCTTTGTCGATCCCGCGCTCCAATTGCTCAGCGGCAAGAACGCATCCTTGCTGATGGGAACGCGCCTACGCGGCCTGACATTCAATGGCCGTCTTGCGATGGCTCTCAACACCGGGGAGGCGACCTTGCCGGTTTCCTCAGGTGATGTGGTGGTTCTGGCGGTGCCGCCCTGGGCCGCCGCCGACCTGATTGCCGGCCTTGTCGTGCCCAATGATTTTCGCGCCATCGTCAATGCCCATTTCAAGATGCCGGCGCCTGCCGGCATTCCGCCCATTCTGGGCGTGATTGGCGGGACCGCGGAGTGGATATTTTCCTTCCATGACCGCATCTCGGTCACGGTGTCGGGGGCGGACGCCATCGTCGACCAGGACCGCGAGGATCTTGCCACGCGGATCTGGGCCGATGTCGCCAAGGCGCTGGGTATCACGGCCCCCATGCCGGCGTGGCAGATCGTCAAGGAAAAGCGCGCCACCTTCGCCGCCACGCCCGCCCAGGATGCCCGCCGCCCGGCGGCCAAAACGCAATGGCGCAACCTGTTTTTGGCGGGCGACTGGACCCAGACGGGCTTGCCGGCAACCATCGAAGGGGCGTTGCGCTCCGGCGAAGTGGCCGCGGCTTTGGCGTGCCGCCATCTATCTCTATAGTGGCGTGATGAACCAGCTGAACCCCGGCGAATTCAGCGCCCCTCCCTTGGATGAGGTTGAAGGCGCGATCCGCGCCGCCACCGACGCCATCCTGTCCCAGCAGAAGCCCGACGGCCACTGGGTCTATGAGCTGGAGGCCGACGCCACCATTCCGGCGGAATATGTGCTTTTGGTGCATTACCTGGCGGAAGAGCCCGACCTGGAGCTGGAGCGCAAGATCGGCGTCTATCTGCGCCGCATCCAGGGCGCCCATGGCGGCTGGCCGCTCTATCATGACGGCGCCTTCGACATTTCCGCGACGGTGAAAGCCTATTTCGCCCTCAAGATGATTGGCGACGACATTGACACGCCGCACATGGCGCGGGCCCGCGAAGAAATCCGCAAGCGTGGCGGCGCCATCAAGGCCAATGTCTTCACCCGCATTCTTCTGGCGCTGTATGGCCAAACCAGTTGGTCAAATGTGCCCACCGTGCCGGTGGAGCTGATCCTGCTGCCGCGCTGGTTCCCGGTGCATCTGTCCAAGATGAGCTATTGGGCTCGTACCGTGATCGTGCCGCTGCTGGTGCTGGCGGCGAAAAAGCCGCTGGCACGTAACCCGCGCGGCGTGCATATCCCCGAACTGTTTGTGGCCGGCGTGCCCGCCGCCTCGCCGCGCGCGCCGCATCAGAGCGCTGGCTGGTCGGCTTTCTTTGCCGTCCTGGACAGGATTTTGAAACTTGTACCCTGGCCCAGGGGCCTGCGGGCGCGTGCGATTGAAAAGTGCTGCGCCTGGACCACTGAGAGGCTGAACGGCGAAGACGGGCTGGGCGCGATCTATCCCGCCATGGCCAACAGCGTGATGATGTATGATGTGCTGGGTTATCCGCCCACTCATCCCGACCGCGCCATCGCCCGCAAATCGGTGGAAAATCTGCTGGTGGTCAAGGATGCGGAAGCCTATTGCCAGCCCTGCTTTTCGCCCGTTTGGGACACCGCCCTGGTGGCGCATGCGCTGCTGGAGACCAAGGAGGCGCGTGCCGAGGCCGCCGTGGCGCGCGCCCTGGAATGGCTGAGGCCCCTGCAAGTGCTGGACGTGAAAGGCGACTGGGCCGAGGAAAAGCCCGATGTCCGCCCCGGCGGCTGGGCCTTTCAGTATCGCAACGATTATTATCCCGATCTCGATGACACCGCAGTCGTGGTGATGGCGATGGACCGCGCCAAGGAACGCGGCGCCTACAAGGAGGCAATCGCCCGTGGCGCAGAATGGGTAGAAGGCCTGCAAAGCCGTGACGGCGGTTGGGGCGCCTTCGATGCCGACAACAGCTATACTTATCTGAACAACATTCCCTTCGCCGATCATGGCGCGCTGCTCGACCCGCCCACCGAAGATGTGTCGGGGCGCTGCGTCGGCATGATGGCGCAACTGGGCGCGAAAACTGACGATCCGCGCCTGAAGGCAGGCATCGATTATCTGATCCGCACCCAGCGCGAGGATGGAAGCTGGTGGGGCCGCTGGGGCGTCAACTATGTCTATGGCACCTGGTCGGCCCTGGCGGGCCTGAACGGCGCGGGCCTGGTGGCGGACCATCCCACCATGAAACGCGGCGCCGATTGGCTGGCGGCGATCCAGAATCCCGATGGCGGTTGGGGCGAGAATTGCAACAGCTACAGGCTGGACTACAAAGGTTATGAGCCCGCGCCTTCCACCGCATCACAGACCGCCTGGGCGCTGCTGGGCCTGATGGCGGCGGGCGCGGTAGATCATCCGGCGGTGGCGCGCGGCATCAATTATCTTAAGGCCACGCAAGAAGCCGACGGTTTGTGGAGCCAGGCCCATTACACCGGCGGCGGTTTCCCGCGCGTGTTCTACCTGAACTATCATGGCTATCCGAAATTCTTCCCGCTCTGGGCCCTGGCGCGCTACCGCAATCTGAAGACCGGCAATTCGCGGCGGGTCGAGTACGGGCTGTGAGAGCGCATCCGTGACCATTCTCGCCGTCACAGGCTTGGCGAAGGAAGCCGAGATGGCCGGCGTCGCCGGGGTGGTGGCGGTGGCCGGCGGCGGCGACGCGGATGGTCTGGCGCAAAAACTCAACGCCCTGCATGGCGATATCCGCGGGGTGATCTCCATCGGCCTGGCGGGCGCCTTGTCGCCACTCCTGCAGGTCGGCCATGTGGTGATCGCCGACCAGATCATGACCGGCGCCGAGATATGGGACTGCCACGAAACCTGGCGTGTGCGGCTGACATCGCGCCTGCCTTACGCCCACCAGGGGCAGATATTCGGCAGCGATGTGATCATCGACAAAGCGGATACCAAGTCCGCCCTGCATGCCGCCACCGGCGCCCTGGCGGTGGATATGGAAAGCCAGGTGGCGGCCCGCTTTGCCGCCTCTCGCAATGTGCCGCTGGCGGCCTTGCGGGTGATTTCCGACGACGCGACCCATGTGCTGCCGCCCGCGGCCCTGGTGGCGATGAAGCCGGATGGCGGCATCGCCATCGGCAGGGTGCTGGGGTCGCTGCTGCGCAAGCCGGGGCAAGTGCCGGCGCTGATCCGCACGGCGCGGACCTCGAACAAGGCGTTTGCGGAATTACTCCGCTGCCTCAATCTCTGTGGTGTTGGAATTGCCGGCCTTGATCTGTGACATCTTGTGCTCGACATGACGCGAGAAGGTGAACTCGGCCGGACGCTGCTTTGACAGGTCGATCTCCGGCGCCATCGGGCCTTCGGTCTTCACGCCGCGCATCAGGATCGGCAACATCTTGAGCGGATGTTTGATGGCGTCGGTGGCCGCCGTGCCTTCGAAGCCGCAATGCACCATGCAGTTGGCGCATTTCTCGTACTTGCCGACGCCGTATTTCTCCCACTCAGTGCCTTCCATCAGCTCCTTGAAGGTCGCGGCATAGCCTTCGCCGAGCAGGTAGCAGGGCTTCTGCCAGCCGAACACGGTGAGCAGCGGCATGGACCAGGGGGTGCATTCATAGGTCTGATTGCCGGCCAGGAAGTCCATGAACAGGCTGGAATTGGTGAATTCCCAGTCCTTGCCGCCATGGCCGCGGGCCAGAATATCGCGGAACATTTTCTTGGTGCGCTCGCGGTTGAGGAAATGCTGCTGGTCGGGCGCGCGTTCATAGGCATAGCCGGGCGACACGGTCATGCCGTCCACGCCCATCGCCATCATTTCGTCGAAGAACTTTGCGGTGCGCTCCGGGTCTGTACCATCAAAAAGGGTGCAGTTGATCTGGGTGCGGAAGCCCTTGGACTTGGCCAGCTTGATGGCGGCAATAGCGCGGTCATAGGTGCCGTCCTGGCACACCGACTTGTCGTGCATCCCCTTGTCGCCGTCCAGATGGATGGACCAGGTGAAATTGGGATGCGGCTTGTACTGGTCGATCTTCTTGGCCAGCAGCAGCGCGTTGGTGCACAGGATGACGAACTTGTCGCGCGCGATATAGCCTTCCACGATCTTGGCCATGTCGCGGTGGAGCAGGGGCTCGCCGCCGGCGATGGAGACGGCGGGCGCGCCGCACTCATCGATCGCATCCATGCACTGCTGATAGGCCATGCGCTGGTTCAGGATCTCGTCGGGATAATCGATCTTGCCGCAGCCGGCGCAGGCCAGGTTGCAGCGGAACAGCGGTTCCAGCATCAGCACCAGCGGGTACTTCTTGCCCGAGAGTTGTTTCTTGACGACATAGGCGCCGATCTTGGCGGCCTGGCGCAGCGGAAGTCCCATGGCTTAAGCCCTCAACTCGGCGGGAAGCCGGAACTCGATATGTTCCTTCTTGCCGTCCATCTGTTCCACTTCCACGTCTTCGATGCGGCCCAACGCCTCGATGACATGCTTGACCAGTTCTTCCGGGGCGGATGCGCCGGCGGTCAATCCCACCACCTGCTTGCCGCGCACCCATTCGGATTTCAGTTCGCTGCCGTCATTGATCAGATAGGAAGGCACGCCTTCCTCGATGCCGATCTCGCGCAGGCGATTGGAGTTGGAACTGTTGGCCGCGCCCACAACCAGGATGACGTCGGCGATCTTGGCCAGTTCGCGCACCGAAGTCTGGCGGTTCTGGGTGGCGTAGCAGATGTCGCTGGTTTCCGGGCCGACGATATCGGAGAAGCGCTTCTTCAGCGCCACGATGATGCCCTTGGTGTCGTCGATGGAAAGCGTGGTCTGGGTGATATAGGCAACGGGTGTGGCGGGCGGAATGGTCATCTCCGCGACATCGGCTTCGTTCTGCACCAGGGTCACCGGCGCGCCGACCTGGCCCATGGTGCCTTCCACTTCGGGATGGCCGGCATGGCCGATCAGGATCAAGGTGCGGCCATGGGCGACGTATCGCTTGCCCTGATTGTGCACCTTGGAGACCAGCGGGCAGGTGGCATCCAGCACCGGCAACCCGCGGTCCTGCGCGGTCTTCACCACCGACTGGGGCACGCCATGGGCGCTGAACACGGTGACGGCGCCCTCGGGCACTTCGTCCAGTTCCTCGACAAAGCGCGCGCCCTTGTTCTTGAGCGTGTCCACGACATGCTTGTTGTGTACGATCTCATGGCGCACATAGACCGGCTCGCCATACTTATCGAGCGCCTTTTCCACGATATCGATGGCGCGCACGACTCCGGCACAGAAGCCGCGCGGCTGGGCAAGAATGACTCGCATGTCGGTCCCTGATCCGGCTCCTTCGCCCGGCTATAAGAAAATCTGGCCGCCTCCGGCCAGCTCCTATCCCGGCAAGACCCGGTATAGCGGCGCTGCAACATAGCTATTTTCCCCTTTCGGCATAGGGGGTGCAACCCCTTACCCTGCATGGGTAACGCGCCTGGGCGGCAGGGGCTGGAAAAGGCCTGTAAAATGTATGGGGAACTGGCAGAAAAGCGGCTGGCAAGACGGGCAGTTTCGGGGCTAAAAACGATCCATGAAAGCTTGGCTTGCGGGCTGGCCGGGGGGCCAAACGGCCCCAGGCGGTCGAAAGATGGGGCGCTATGTCCGATAATTTGCACGGGGCGGTGAAACCGCCTCAGGGGCGAGCCGTGGATACGGTTCAGCTCCCACCTGACTATTTGAATGGGGCCATTGCGGCTAGCGCCAAGCTGGTGGACGCCACGCTCGACGCCGTGCTGCCCCAGCCGGCAGGCAGGCAGGCCCGGGTCCAGGAGGCCATGCGCTACGCCGTCATGGCGGGGGGCAAGCGCCTGCGGCCCTTCCTGGTGCGGCATTCGGCCCGTCTGTTTGGGGTCGATGATTCGCGGTCCTTGCGGGTAGGGGCTGCGATCGAGGCGCTGCATACTTACAGCCTGGTGCATGACGATTTGCCCTGCATGGACGATGATGATCTTCGCCGAGGCCGTCCCACCACCCACATCGCCTTTGACGAGATGACGGCGGTCTTGGCCGGCGATGCGCTCTTGACCATCGCGTTTGAGATACTGGCCGATGCCCGCACCCATCCATCCGCCGATGTGCGCTGCGCGCTGATTGCCAGGCTGGCGGACGCCAGCGGGCATTCGGGCATGATCGGCGGCCAGATCATCGACATGCTGGCCGATAAGAATTTCGGCGTCGACGACGTGATCGACCTGCAGCGGCGCAAGACCGGCCAGTTGTTTGAGTTCTCCTGCGAGGCCGGCCCTATCCTGGGCCAGGCGGCGGCGGATGACCGCGCCGGGCTCAAGGCCTATGCGCAGGATATAGGCGTGGTGTTCCAGATCACCGACGATCTGCTGGATGTCACCAGCACTGCCGAAAAGACCGGCAAGGCCGTGGGCAAGGATGCCGACATGGGCAAGCAAACGCTGGTGACCCTGCTGGGCGTGGAGGGCGCGCGCGCGGAAGCTCAGAAACGCGCCAGACGCGCGGTGGACGCTTTGGGCTCCTATGCGGCGCAGGCGCCGGAACTATCGGCGCTGCCGTTCTTTTTACTGGATCGGGACAGTTGATGCCCGTGAAAGGCCGGATTTTCGCCGCCTTGTTCGGGTACCATTCATATTGCCTGCCCTATACAGGGGCATAAGGAGTTTTCCATGCGTCGTGTTGCGAGCTCTGTATTTCTGGCCTGGATGCTGGCGGCCGCCCCGGCCGTGGCCGTCATCGCCGCTTCGCCTGCACAGGCGCAGGCTGCTGATCCCGCAGTGGTCCAGGTGCAGGGCTTTTATGACGTTCTGGTGGCGTCCATGAAGTCGGGCGGGACGCCCAAGTCGCGCTACGAGAAATTGAAGCCGGTGGTGGATAAGGCTTTCGATCTTTCCGCCATGACCGCGACCGCCGTGGGTCCGGGCTGGGCGGCGCTACCCGACGCCGACAAGAAGGCGCTGATCGATGCGTTCAGCCGCATGACCATCGCCAACTATGCCAAGAATTTCGATTCCTATGGCGGCGAGAAATTCACCGTGGAGCCGGCATCCATCGCGCGCGGCAACGATCATTTCGTCAAGAGCAGCATGAAGACCGCCAAGGAAACCATCGCCTTCAACTACCGCATGCACCAGGTGGGATCGGACTGGAAGATCACGGATGTCTATCTGGCGGGCAATATCAGTCAGATGGCGCAGAAGCGGTCCGATTTTGCCGCGTCTTTTGCCTCTGGCGGCGCGCAAGGGTTGATCAAGCAGATCAACGCGCTGACGGATAAGATGCTGAGCTAGGACTGAGCCCGGCCCGCTTGGCGGGCGTTCGGCCGGAAACATGTTTCCAGAGGCTGGGATGGAGGCACTGCCGCGCGGCTTCGCCGCTTGGCGTTCGCCGGGCGAAACCTCCCCCGGAGGTTTCGCTGATCCGGCTCACACCTCCGGATCGTGCATTTGCAAAGTGTGCTCCGGCGCGCCCAGCAGCGCCGGTGACAAGAACAAGGTCGTCGCCAATACCCAGAACAGCGAAATCATCAGCAGCTCGCCCATGCTGGCGGTGCCGGGATGAACGCTCAGCCACAGCGTGCCGAAGCCCGACGCGGTGGTGGCGGCGGAGAAGATCACGGCGCGGGTGAGGCTGGAGGCCAAAAAGCAGCGCTGGCCGTGCCGCCAGGCGACCACAAAATAAATGTTGAAGGCGACGCCGATACCCAGCAGCAGCGGCAGGGCGATGACATTGGCGAAATTCAATCTAAGACCCAGCACCACACAGGTTGCCAGGGTCAAAAGGCCTGACAGCACCAGCGGCGCCAGGGTCATCAGCACGTCATGGACGCTCTTCAGCACCAGAGACAGCAGGATGATGATGACCAGGAACGACAGGATGCCGGCTTCAAGGAATGCGCCCACGATCGTCTTGCCCGATTCGCGGATGGAGATGGGTGCGCCGGTCGCCTGCGGCGCCACGCTCAGCACCTGGTCGGAAAAGGCCGACAAGGCGGCGGAATCGTTGCTGGTGTCCTTGGGGAAGACCTGGATGCGGGCGGAGCCGTCAGCCGCCACCCAGTCCGAGCGTATGTCGGCGGGCATGGTGGCGGCGGTGACGGGCGCGGCCTTCAGGGAATCGGACACCTGGCTCAGCATGGTCCTCATGCCCGGAACCGTGGCCCTGCGGGCCCGCTCCAGGGCTCCAGGACCAGCCTTGACCACGGCATCCAGCGCATCAGCCAGGCGGCGCGCATCCCTGGCGGGCTTGTCTTGGGCATTGCCGGCGGCGGCGCGCAGTTTTTCCGCGGTGCTCCTGAACACAAGGATAGACTCTGCGTCGGTGGGCCGTGCCGCGACCTCGAACGGGTTGAGAGTGGAGTCCAGAAGATTGTTGGCGTCGGCAATAAGCACTAGTTTTTCTGTCTGCTGTTCGGGCACCCAGCTGGAGAGGGTGATGGTCTGGCCCACCAGCGGTTCCTGCGCGATGCGCGTGGCGACGGCGTCGGCGACGGCCAGCGATACCGCGGGCACGTCGATGGTGTTGGGCGAGGTTATGGGATTTTTCATCAGGTCGAGCAGGGTGGAAACCGATTCCACCTTGGGACTGCGAAGATCCAGCGGATTGGAATCGAACTTCACAAAAGCCATCAATCCCAGCGACACCGCCCCCGCCGCCACCGCGATGCGGATGACGTTGCGGCGAT
Organism: Alphaproteobacteria bacterium; assembly: GCA_025361185.1. Lineage (GTDB taxonomy): Bacteria > Pseudomonadota > Alphaproteobacteria > Micropepsales > Micropepsaceae > Rhizomicrobium. The sequence continues at coordinate 56,777 of JANYAR010000001.1, forward strand.
TGCGGGTCATGAAATCGTCGAGCCGGCCCAGGCTGCGAAAGCCGACATCCTCGTCCTCACCGGGCGGATTGAGCAACATCAACAAAGCGGGCAGCAATGTGATGGAAAGCAGGAAGGCCACGATCATGCCGATGCCGGCCACCTTGCCCAATTCGGCAACGCCGGTGTAGGTGGTGGGCAGGAACGAGAAAAATCCTGCGGCAGTGGCGCCGGCGGCTAGCGCCAAGGGAATGCCCACGCCGCGCCCGGTAGCGGCCAGCGCGCCCGGCAGATCATCATTGCGGTGGCGTTCGCTGCGATAGCGCACCGAAAATTGGATGCCGAAGTCGACACCCAAACCGACAAAAAGCGCGATGAAGGCGATGGAGATGATGTTGAACACGCCCACCGCCTTCAGGCCTATGCCCATGGTGATGGCCAGGCCGACGAACAGGGTGACGAGGATGGCGGAGATGATCTTGAAGCTCTTCAGCGCCAGCCACAGGGTCAACAGCACGCCGCCCATCATCGCCGCCACCATCAGGCCGGCCCGGTCGGTGAGCGTGGCGAATTCCTCATCCGACAGCGGCACCGGCCCGGTCAGGCGCACCTTCACGCCACGCTCCGGCGTCAGGCCCAGGTCGCGGGCATGGGCGCGGATGGCCTCATCGGCCTCCAGCCCCGGCTCCAGGGCGTTGAAATCCAGCCTCGGTTTGACATAGATGTAGTCGCGGATTTCCTCCGGCCGGGGCGGTGCCCCGGTGATCAGGGAGCGCCAGGAGAGATAATCAGTCTTGCCATGCGCGGCGGCGTCGAAAACATCGGCAAAGCGCACCATGGGCATGTCGATGTCGGCCAGCTTGGCCTGTCCGGCGCTGACCCCCATCAGCACGGTGGAAAGATTGTTCATGATCCCGCGCAAGCTGGGATCGGCCGCCAGTCCGCCCAGGAAGGGCTGCGCCTTGATCAGTTGCTGGACCGTGTCCTGAACCTCCTTCAGGGACAGAAACAGCAGTCCGTATTGACTGAAGAAGGCGCCGCCATCGGGACGGCGGACATGGCTGAACAGCTTGGTGTCGTCTGCCAGCGCCTTGGTCAGCCGTGCGGTGGCGGATTCCGTCAGCTCCGGCGTGAGCCCGTCAACCACCACCAAGGTCAGGTTGCTTTGTTGCGGGAAGATTGCGTCGAATTGCGCCTGGCGCATGCGCCAACCCACCTTGGCGTCGATCAGCTGCTCGCTGTCGGTGTTCATGGCGAAATTCTGATAGGTGTACCAGCCCGCGCCACCCGCCAGCAGCAGGCAAATCACGATTACGGCCGTTGGGACCCGGCAGCAAAAGGCGACGATTCGCTCAATGACCATCATGAGCCGGTTTAGAGCATTTTTGGTCCATTGTTAAAAGCCAAACTAGAAATCGGGCAATTCCGCGGTCCGAACGCTGCGGTTCTCGATCAGGCGCGCCCGGCGCTCCAGATACAGGGTTCTGGTGGTGGCGTAAAAGTCCACGCTGGCGCGCTCGACATCGTGAAGGGATGCCATGTTCGCCGCCCGGTTATCCATGGACCCCAGGGTGGACTTCATCAGCCCGACATAGTTGCGGCCGTCATAGCGCACATAGCGAAGCGGCGTGGCATAGCCGTCGAGATAGTTGCCGGCGAAATCGCGCACATCGGTGGACCCGCGAAAGGGCAGGACGAGATAAGGGCCGGCCGGCACGCCATAGGTTCCCATCGTCTCGCCGAAATCGCGGTTGCGACCCGGCATGCCCCAATTGGTGGCGACATCGAAGATCCCTGCGACACCGATGGTACTGTTGACTAGGAAGCGTCCCGCCGCGATGCCGGCATCTTCCAGACGGACCTGCAACAGGCTGTTGGCGACGGTGACCGGACCGCCCAGATTGTCCAGCATATTGTGCAGGCCGCCGCGCACGGACCCCGGCACGGTTTCACGATAGGCGGTGACGGCCGGCCGGCCGGCGTGGCGGTCCAGCCGCTGATTAATATCGAAGAAGAAGCGGTTTACATTTTCGAATGGGTCGGACATCGCTTGTGCATCCTGCTGCGGCGTGGCGCAGCCTGCCGCCACCAGCCCTAAAGCAAGAAACCCGATCACGCGGAATATTCGCATTGCTCCACTTGGCGCCTGCTTTTTGCAGGTCGCGCAAGCCCCACCATCACGGGGGAAAGCTAATCACCCTGGACCGGGGCGCGGAAGGGGTCTTGCCGCGCCTGTTCACCTTGTTGGAAGATAAATCGGTCCAGGCGGCATTACTGGCGCGGGCGCACGCTTTCGCTTAAACATATTAAGCCTGGAATTTGTGCAGAGGCGTGTGAAAGGCAAACGATGACCCACCCTGAACTGCTGCGTCTGCGAGATAGTATCGACAATATCGATGCCGCGCTGATTCATATGCTGGCGGAGCGGTTCAGATGCACCCAGGCGGTGGGCGAGTTCAAGGCCGCCCATGACCTGCCGCCGGCCGATCCGTCGCGTGAGGCGGCGCAGATCGCGCGGCTGCGCAAGCTGGCGGAAGACGCCAAGCTGGATCCGGATTTCGCGGAGAAATTCCTCAACTTCATCGTGAAAGAAGTTATCAGACACCATGAGGCTATAGCGAAGAGCCGGGGTTAAGCTCGAGCGCCGCACATCGCGGCGCGACCTTCAGCTTCCGCCAGCTTTTCTTCCCCCTCGTGGCGAAGCCATACGAGGGGGAAGATGTCGCAGCGAAGTGTCGGCGGAGCCGACCTGAGCTGCGACAGATGGGGGTCAGAAAACCAACGGCCGCGCATGTTTGACCTGCGGAAGCTTGGCAACAGCTTCGGCAACCGCGGCCGGCACTGGCCCGTCGACTTCGATCAAGGCAATGGCGTCCTGGCCCGGTGCGCTGCGGCCCAAAGTGAAGTTGGCGATATTGACCTTGGCGTCGCCCAGCATGGTGCCCAGCTTGCCGATAAAGCCCGGCTTGTCCTCATTGACGATATAGAACATGTGCGGCGCGAATTCGGCGTCCAGGTTGATGTCCTTGATCTGGATCAGGCGCGGACGGCCGTCGGAGAACACCGTGCCGGCGACGCGGCGGGTGGAATCGTCGCCCTTGGCATCGGTCATGTTCACCACCAGCTTGATGAAGCCTTCATAGATTCCTTGCGCATCGCGGCGCGTCTCGCTGACTTTGATGCCGCGTTCCTTGGCGATCACCGGAGCGTTGACCATATTGACCTCCGACAGCATCGGCTTGAGCAGTCCGGCCAGCGCCGCCTGGGTCAGTGCCCTGGTGTTGAGCAGGGACGGCGTGCCTTCATAGATGATCTCCACCCCGGTCAGGCTGGCGCCGGTAAGCTGGCCCGCAAACGAACCCAGCTTTTCCGCCAGGGAAATCCAGGGACGCACTTTCTGGGCTTCCGAGGCCGAAATGGATGGCATGTTCAGCGCATTGATGATGGCGCCGGTCAGCAGATAATCGGAAATCTGTTCGGCCACCTGCAACGCGACATTTTCCTGCGCTTCGGTGGTGGCTGCGCCCAGATGCGGCGTCGCCACGACCTTTTCATTGCCGAACAGGATGTTTTCCTTGGCGGGCTCGGTCTCGAACACGTCCAGCGCCGCGCCGGCGACATGGCCATTGTCGATTGCCGCTTTCAACGCATGTTCATCAATCAGCCCGCCACGGGCGCAGTTGATGATGCGCACGCCCTTCTTGGTCTTGGCGATGGCGTCGGCGGAAAGGATATTCTTGGTCTCCGGCGTCATCGGTACGTGCAGGGTGATGAAATCGGCCCGCGCCAGCAGGTCGTTCAGCTCCACCTTCTCGATGCCCAGATCGTTGGCGCGTTCCTGCGACAGATAGGGGTCATAGGCGATGACCCGCATCTTCAGGCCCTTGGCGCGGTCGGCGACGATGCTGCCGATATTGCCGGCGCCGATCAGGCCCAGCACCTTGCCGGTGATCTCCACGCCCATGAAGCGGTTCTTTTCCCATTTGCCGGCCTGGGTCGAGGCATTGGCGGCCGGCAGTTCGCGCGCCAGCGCCAGCATAAGTGAGATGGCGTGTTCGGCGGTGGTGATGGAATTGCCGAACGGCGTGTTCATCACGATGACGCCGGCGGCGGTGGCGGCGGGAATGTCGACATTGTCCACGCCGATGCCGGCGCGGCCCACAACCTTCAGATTCTTCGCCGCCTTCAGCACATCGGCGGTGAGCTTGGTGGCCGAGCGGATGGCGATGCCGTCATACTGGCCGACGATCTTGATCAGCTCTTCCTTGGAAAGGCCGATCTTCACGTCGGCGTCCACCCCGCGTTCGCGGAAGATGGCGACGGCGGCGGGGGACAATTTGTCGGCGATCAGGACTTTGGGCATGGGGAAATTCCTTCCAGGGATCAATTGAGAGTGGGGCCGCCAGAAGAGCGCGTGCGGCGTTGGTAGAAGGGCGCCACCTGCAGCAGCGCGTCGGTCAGGCCGATGCGGGTCTTGCGGTCGATGCGCTGTATGTCGAACACCATGCCGGGGATGGTCCCTTCCGCCGCCGCCTCGATGGACTGGATCAGCGATGGCCAGTCGCCGCCCGCGCTGGAATCCATTTCGATGCCGACCAGCGGATGGGGCTGCTTGGTGCGGTCGGCGAAGGTGACCTGGATCATCCACGCGGCCTCAATGTCGGGACGGGCGGCAAACACCGTCGTCAGGGTTTCCACCAGCGCCATGGGATAATCCGCTTCGCCGACAATGGTGCGGACGTCTCCGGGGCGTGGCGGGTCCAGCAATTGGGCAACCTGACTGGCCAAAAACTCTTTGCCGTATTCCGAAGCCGGATTGAGGGTGACCGGCGCGCCGCGCGTCAGCTCCAACAGGGCACGGCCGTTGATGCTGAGAAATTTGCTTTCTTGCTTCACATAGTCCTGCATGCGCTTCAAACAAGAGAAGACCGGCAGGAACCGGCCGCCATCCTTGATGCCGGTGACCAGATTCCATTTTCCGCCCGGCGCCTGGGTGAATTTCTCGGTTGCGTCTTCCTTGCCTTCCACCGTGCCCAGCACCAGCAGATCATGTTCCAGCAGCAGGCGATAAAATTCCGATGCGGTTGCCGGATTTTTCACCGCCGCCACCAGCGCCTGCTCCAGTTCGTTTTCCGGAATGAACGGCATGGCAAACTCCCTTCAGGCCTTGATCTGCTGCCAGGCCCAGTCCAGCCAAGGCGTCAGGGCTTCGATGTCCGCCTTGTCCACGGTGGCGCCGCACCAGATGCGCAAGCCTGGCGGCGCGGCGCGGTAGCCGGCGACGTCCAGCGCCACGCCTTCCTTTTCCAGCAGGCCGCACATCTTCTTGATCGCCTCGGCCTTGGCGTCGTCGGCCAGGGCCATAAAGGCGGGATCGGTGATGGCTATGCAGACGCTGGTGTTGGAACGGATGGTGGCATCTTTTGCCAGGAATCCGGCCCAGTTGGACTTCTGCACCCATTGCTCCAGCACGCGCAGATTGTCGTTGGAACGCTGGATCAACGCTTTCAATCCGCCCAGGCTTTCCGCCCAGCCCAGCGCGTCGAGATAATCCTCCACCGCCACCATCGATGGCGTGTTGATGGTCTCGCCCTCGAAAATGCCCTCCACGATCTTGCCGCCTTTGGTCATGCGGAAGATTTTCGGCAGTGGCCAGGGCGGGGTGTAGCTTTCCAGCCGCGCCACGGCGCGAGGGCTTAAGACCAGGATGCCGTGTGCGGCTTCCCCGCCCAGCACCTTCTGCCAGGAGAAGGTGGTGACATCGAGCTTGTCCCACGGCAGATCCATCGCAAAGGCGGCCGATGTGGCGTCGCAAATGGTCAGGCCTTCGCGGTCAGCCGCAATCCAGTCGCCACCCGGAACTTTCACGCCGCTGGTGGTGCCGTTCCACACAAACACCGCGTCATGCGCCGGGTTGTATTGTGTCAGGTCGGGAATTTCGCCGTACGCCGCCTTGAAGACGCGCGCGTCTTTCAGCTTGAGCTGCTTGACCGCATCGGTGATCCAATCCTCCGAAAAGCTTTCCCAGGCGAACAGGTCCACGGCGCGCGCGCCCAGCATCGACCACAGCGCCATCTCGACCGCGCCGGTGTCGGAGGCGGGCACGATACCCAGGCGGTATTCGGCGGGTACGCCGAGCAGCTTTTTGGTGCGCTCGATTGCGTCCTTGAGCTTGGCCTTGCCGGGCTTGGAGCGGTGGGAGCGTCCCACCAGCGCGCCCTTGAGGGCCTCAGGCGTCCAGCCGGGGCGCTTGGCGCACGGTCCGGACGAAAAAAAAGGCCGCGCGGGACGCACAGCCGGTTGTTTGCCTTCTTTGGCAACTTCAGTCATCGCGGTTCATTCCTTCCAGAATGATAGCGCCTCGTTGGGGAGGCGTGGCCCGCCGCCGATATAGGCGTGGGCGATCCGCACGTCAACGCAGGAATCGGCGAAAAATGGGGAGAAACTGCAAGCTATTGGCGCGTCTCAAAAAAACGCGGGAACCTGCGGCGATCCAGGATTGAATTGCGATCAGACCTCGATTTCGCCGGTCAGGTAAAGCGCGCATTCGCCCTGGATGATGGTGCGATCGCCAGCGTCGGTGCACAGCAGATCGCCGCCGCGTGGCGAGGCCTGGCGCGCCTTCAGGACTTTCTTGCCCAACCGCTTGGCCCAATAGGGTGTCAGGGTGCAGTGGGCAGAGCCGGTGACGGGATCCTCGGGAATGCCATAGCCGATGGAAAAGAAGCGAGAGACGAAATCATAACCTCGATCGCCAGGCGCCGTGACGATCAGGCTCCAAAGACCCAACGCCTCGAGCACTGGCGCGATCGCGCCAGGTCCCGCCAAGCCGCGAATGATGCCGGGATCATCCCACACCGCCATGAACTTCTGTCCCCGCAACAGCGTGTGGGGCGCAACCACGCCCAGCGCCGCGCCGATTCGCGCTGCCGCATCGGATGGGCCGTCATAGGGTGTCGCGAGGTCTGCCGGCAGCGACATGCGGCCCCCGCCATCGGGCGCCCGCGTGACAGTCAGTTCGCCCGAGCGCGTCTGGAAGCGCACGGTTTTCAGATCGGGATCGAGGAGGTGTAACACGACATGGGCGCTGGCCAGGGTTGCGTGACCGCACAGGTCGATCTCGGCCTTGGGCGTAAACCAGCGCAGGTCATAGGCGCCGGGCGCTGTTTGCACGAAAAAGGCGGTTTCAGAAACATTGTTCTCGCCCGCGATGCGCTGCATCATCTGCGCATCCAGCCAGCTTTCCAGCGGCACAATGGCGGCCGGATTGCCTTCCAGCGGCTTGGCGGCGAAAGCATCCACCTGCCAGATTTTCAGCTTCATGGCGTCCCCCGTCTATTAAGGGAAGCCTAGCGTGCACCTGCCAAACCGCAAACGCGGCCAGCGTATGCCGGTTATGCGGGTGACGCGGGCGCGGGCAGGGCGGCACGGGTCATTGCCGCCTTCATGCCGTGCTGGAGTTTTTCAAAGGCCCGCACCTCGATCTGGCGCACGCGCTCGCGCGATACGCCATATTTCTGGGACAGTTCTTCCAGGGTGGCCGGGTCCTCCTGCAGGCGGCGGGCCTGGAGGATGTCGCGCTCGCGTTCGGTGAGGTCCTTCATGGCGCCGACCAGCAATTCGTGGCGGTCGCCCAACTCCTCGCGCTCGGCCAGGCGGGTTTCCTGGTCGGCGGTGTCATCGGCCAGCCAATCCTGCCATTCGCTTTCCGATTCCGAACGCAAGGGCGCGTTGAGCGAGGCATCGCCGCCCGACAGGCGGCGGTTCATCTCGGTCACTTCGGTTTCGGTGACACCCAGCTGGTCGGACAGAGTGGCGACATGTTCGGGTGTGAGATCGCCTTCCTCGATGGCGCCGATATTGTTCTTGGCCTTGCGCAGGTTGAAGAACAATTTCTTCTGCGCCGCGGTGGTGCCCATCTTCACCATGCTCCACGACCGCAGGACATATTCCTGGATCGAGGCGCGTATCCACCACATCGCATAGGTCGCCAGGCGAAAGCCCTTGTCGGGATCGAAGCGCTTGACCGCCTGCATCAACCCGACATTGCCTTCGGACACGATCTCGGCAACCGGCAGGCCATAGCCGCGATAACCCATCGCGATCTTGGCGACCAGGCGCAGATGGCTGGTGACCATGCGGCGCGCGGCTTCCGGGTCTTCATGTTCCTTCCAGCGCTTGGCGAACATGTATTCCTCTTCAGGCGACAGCAGAGGGAACTTGCGAATCTCGGTGAGATAACGCGCCAGGCCGGCGTCGCCCGCCAATACGGGAAGTCCACGACTACTCATAAATCCCCCTTATCTGGGCGCGGATATCATGCCGCCGAATTTGCCCTGACAGTGGGGCAGAAATAAGCAGGCTTAAGACTTATTCAATCCCCGTAAGGCGGTGACAAGTTCCGCAAAATCCGCAGGCCAGGGGGCCTCGAAACGCAGGGTCTTGTGCAGGCTAGGGTGCTGAAATCCCAGTACAAAAGCGTGCAGCGCCTGGCGGGAGAAATTTGCGGCCACTGTAAACGCGTGTGTTTCGGCATCGCTTTTGCCGCGGGGCGGGGTGCGGCTGCGGCCATATTGCGGATCGCCGATCAGGGGATGGCCCAGATGGGTGAGGTGGACGCGGATCTGGTGGGTGCGTCCGGTTTCCAGCCGGCACTCGATCAGGGAGGCGAAGGCGCGCCCTGACTCAACTTGGCCCGGGGAACCGAATTTTTCGATCACCTTGTAACGCGTCGCCGCCCGCTTGCCGCCGGCGCGCAGCACCGTCATGCGCTTTCTGTCGAACGGACTGCGCCCGATCTGGCTTTCGATCAGCCCGGAGGCGTCGCGCGGGCTTCCCCACACCACCGCGTTATAGGCGCGCTCGATGGTGTGATTGGCGAACTGCTTGGCCAGGCTGGCCATGGCGCGCTCTGTCTTCGCCGCCACCAGCAGGCCGGACGTATCCTTGTCCAGCCGGTGCACGATGCCGGGCCGCGCTTCGCCGCCGATGGCCAGCTTGTCCGCGCCGCAATGGGCGATCAGCGCATTGACCAAAGTGCCGTCGAGATTTCCGGCCGCCGGATGCACCACCAACCCGGCGGGTTTGTTGATGACGATCAGGTCGTTGTCCTCATAGACCACATCCAGCGGAATATCCTGCCCCTGCGGCAGCGCGGGCGCGGTGGGCGGCACGTTCAGCGCATATTCCTGGCCCGGTTTGACCCGGTGGTTGGCGTCTTTTATCGTCTTGGCGCCCAACGACACCGCGCCCGCATCCAGCAATTGCTGGAGACGCGAGCGGGAAAAATCGGGCAGGGTGGCGGCCAGGAAACGGTCCAGCCGCCAGCCGGCATGATCGTCACCGGCAAGTGCCGTGCGCCGATCGCTTGGAGAGCTGTTTATGGCCGATGTGTCCGACATGCCCAATCCAGAAGTTCACCAACAAGCCGCGGCGCCGGCAACAGGCCGGCGGACCGCCTGGGTGCTCGTCATTATCATGAGTGCGCTTCTTGTGCTGGCTCTTTTGGGCACCATCTGGGGCTTTGTGCGCCAGGCCGGCATCGTGATGGCGAACCGGGCGGTGGCTGCGCCGCCGGGGGCGGGCGCGGCAGCCACCATCACCCTGGCGCCGGGCGCGCGCATCGTCTCGGCCACCACCGATGCCGGCAAGCTGGTGCTGCATGTCGCAACCCCCGGCGGCGGCGAGGTGGAGATCATCGACCTGGCCAGCGGCAAGCAGACTGGGCGCATAGCGACCACGCCGCCATGATGCGGGTCACGCTGCCCGCCGACCTGCGCAATCGGATTCTGCGCGAAGCCGCCGACGCGCACCCGCGCGAATGCTGCGGGCTGCTGGAGGGACTGCGCGACGCGGATGGCTTTCGCATCACCGCGCTGCATGCGGCGCGCAATCTGGCCGCTGCAGCGGACCGGTTCGAGATCGATCCGCGCGATCATTTCGCGGCCCACAAATGCGCGCGCGCCAATGGCGCCGCGGTCATCGGCTGTTACCATTCCCATCCGGTTGGCGCGTGCGAACCCTCGGCCACCGACCGGGCCGGTGCGGAGGAGGAGAATTTCCTCTGGCTGATCGCGGGGGAAAGCGGATTGAACGCCTTTGCCTATGCCGATGGCGGCTTTGCCCGCCTGGAATGGGCTTGAGCCTCCGAACTTGCGGGCTGCGGGGGCACCCCGCTATAAGCCCGGGTCCCGCTGGTCCCCATCGTCTAGCGGTTAGGACGCGGCCCTCTCAAGGCTGAAACAGGGGTTCAATTCCCCTTGGGGGCACCAATCTTTTCAATAGGTTATGGCCCTAATTCAGCAGCGGCGACCGGGCCGACCCAGAATAGACCCAGAATGGACGCGGAATCGCGCCTCGAAGGTCGCCAGACCCCTTTCCCTATCTGCCGCGCGGCACGCAACGTGGAACGGCTCGGGCCGACGAAGCAAAGACAGGATGCGGGACGCATCTTCTGTCCCAGTAAATGGAGCACTCCCTTCACACGGTAGGTCCCAGGTTCAATCCCTGGCGCGCCCACCATCAAACCCTGAGAAATCATGGACTTGGTGGACTGACAACTTGTTCTACTCGGCACCCAAAAGCGTACAGAAGCAGAACTCGGCACGGCAATCCGTGGAAAATCCGTGGACATTTGCAGGCGATAACGCTCCAAACCGCCCAAGCGGTGACTGAGCCCCGCTGAGTAACCTGTACCGCGCAACTCCTGGAGTCGCCTAAGTGCCCAAGCCCACTCCTAATGAAGATGAATTGTCTGCGATGGCGTGTCCGGCGCGGGCACTTTCACGAAGCCGGGCATACCGCCCTTGAACGAGCAATCGGGCCTTCCCCGCTCATCCGCTGTCGCCATAAAGAAAAAGGGTGCGCTTTCGACGAACGCCTTGTCGGCATCGGTGAAGCACTCATGGCGCAGCTTCTCCACCAGCCGGTCGGCTAGCGCGCGGCTGCCAAAGTGATCCTGAAGCTCGCGATTTCCGGCATGGTACATCTGGCCCTCCTAACGCCTGGTCTCCTCCACCAATCACTCCAGCGTCGAGAGCCTATCAGAAACTCATGCCGCTCTGGCAGGTGCGGCCGGCGGCCGTAAATCTCCTCTAGGAATGTCCGCTAGTGACCCAAAGCGGGCACTGCAGATTGACAGCTGTCGGCACCTCGCGTTCCGTTGGCGGGTCGACGAATAGGGCACGCTCCCTCGGGTGAGGCAGGGCCGGGGTTATCGGCCACCAACACCACAGGCATTTGGCCCAGTCCCGCCATCTCTGGATCATCCGGCGGCGATGCAATAGTCTTTCTATGCCGGTTGTGCAAAATATCCGACAGGTCAGGGGCAATCTCGGCCCTCAACCATAATGCCGGAGAAGCCGGCCCGGTCAC
>JANYAR010000009.1 GCA_025361185.1 Alphaproteobacteria bacterium
GGCACTGGTGCAGTTTGAAAAATGGGCGGGATTGAAGGGCGACCGGGCCGGGGCTAGGGTCTAAACATGACTGATCCCACCTTGGTCGCGGCTATTCTCGCGCGGGCTACCCAAACATATCATAACATTTCGTATGCATACCTGCTCGGCGCCGCTGCCGTCTTTATCGTCGTCTTGGTTGTCATTGGATATTTGTGGAGCCGTCGTGCCTAAAGAACCCCAAGGCCAGAAGCGCCCCGCCGATGTGATCGGCAATGCCGTCCACGTCATGCGGATAGCGACAGGGGAAGCTGGAGCTGACGGCAGCTCACAGCAAGAAGCTGATTAACCATGTTCTCAGGGTGAGCCCCTACACCACTTGATACGACTTCGTCCGCATCAACAGCGCTGTTCGCATGTCCCGGCGGCCTGGCTTGAAACGCGCCTTTGGGACATTACCGATATTGTAATGCTGGTTGGGGATTCGGGGATTGGTCAAAGGGATATTCAGAAGTAGGTTTTATATGGGCCGTTTATCCGGCTCCAATTCCCAAGGAGGGCCCGGCGCGTGTTGTGCCTCGGTGCGTCGGGCTTTTCCTAACCTCGATTTTCACAACCCTGGGTCAAACTGAACCAGTGCCCCCGCTGTCGCAGTTTACCCCTCGATACAGCGCAAGGCGCGGTAGTCATTTAACCGGGCCGAAACTCTGCGCGGCTAAGATGGTGCAATGGTCGTTGGCGCCAACTATTCCACACCCGTCACCGTGAATGGCTTCTCGTGCAAGAACTGCACGGATGTGGACTACGCCAAGAAACACATCGACCCCGCGCATCCCAAATCTGGCCCGTATGGGATCAACGCCAATGACGACCCTACCGCCCAGAAAACCGCCCAGAAAACCGTGACGTCCGCTGCCGTCACGTTTGGGGGCAATCTCAGCAACCTCAATGCCAAACAGCTCCAGACAGGAAGCCAGGGCGTCGCCGATCCATTGAATATAGTGGCCGCCGAACCGTCCAGCGGCGCCATTGGTACGCAACTAGACGTTTCGGCCTGATACCGGCGACATCGTGAAACTGGAATGGGCCGCGGTCTAGGCAGTTCCGGTCGACGTGGTCGTGGTTGGAGACGCCGGCGTTGGGCTGGCATCACTGCCACTGGATGCGGCAACAGCGATGCCAGCAACAACGGCCGCTCCGAGCAAGACATACAGGACGGTGTTGCCGCTCGCCTGGGCGCGTTTCACGCCGGCGGGAGCGCCCGGCGAAAGCGGACCCACATCACCAGCCAGTGCGGCGGAGGTGGATAAAGCCAAAGCAAGAAAAGAAGAAAGCAGCCGCATTTGTCAGGCCCCCCAGGTTGATTTGATGATCATATTGCATGGAACCAGCCAGCTGGAAAAGTCCGGCGACTAGGGAATGAGCCGGGACTTGTTCTTTTGTGAGAGACAAAGATCCAGGCCGCTCTGCTGACAATTTATCATATCGCTAAAACCCTCGATCAAACCGTAACAGGGCCCGCGCTCGGCCATTGGTTCCGTTTGAGGAACACCGTTTTCCGTTTGTTGCTGTCGGGTCCAATGTCCTAACGGAGCCGTCGCGACTGCAACGCGCTGAAGTGGACAGGAGGGCAATACACCAGCCCCAAAGCTTTGCGGTCTTGGTCAGCGATCTGAACGACAATCGCGGCAATGTTTTGATATCTGGATTTCGACTGAACTTTTTTGAACGGCGTCCCGACCTGATACGGGGCGCAGATCATCACGTTCAAGAATTGGCAAGGGCCGATTTTCCCGCAAATGTCCCGCTGCTGAACAGAAGATCTAAAAATGGCGTTGACCGGAGGGTGTTTTTGCGGCGAGGTGCGTTACGCGGCAGAAGGACCGCCGCGATTCAGGGGCCAATGCTTCTGCCGCACCTGCCAGATGCTGTCGGGCGGCGCGGGAAACATGTTTCTGGTGGTGCAGGCCAGTGGCTTTGCCTACGCCAAGGGCCGGCCCAAAAGTTTCACCCGGACGGACGGCGCACCGACGCGCGACTTCTGCGAGATCTGCGGCGTGCATCTGACGGCGTGCTCGCCGCTCGCCCCTGGCGTGGTTCTGATCAAGGTCGGCACTCTGGATGACCCCGCCGTCTTTGGCGGCCCCGAAGCTGTGTACTGGACCGGTGAAAAGCAGGAGTTCCATCTCCTGCCGCCCGGCGTACCGGCCCATGAGAGGCCAAAACCACAGGCGCCGCAGCCTTAAGTCACATAATCAATGCCAAACGGCCAGAAACGCCCGCGGATTCTCCGGCATTGCGGGGAAGCAGGGCGCAGTCTATAGGGTCCGGCCATGAGTTACCGCATCCAATATTTCCACCATGGCAAGTTCATGGACACGTTCATGGGGCACAAATCCCTGCCCGAAACCCACGCGGACGCCATTGCCGGGCTGATTCTGCACGGCGCCACAACCGCCAACATTTTGGACATGAACGACAAGGATAAGCTGGTCGCAACGGTGAGGCGGTAACGCCTCCCGCCGGTGTGACCGGCAGCGTCCTTTGCGCGCGTTCACGGGTGGATTAAAACATCGGGCCTGAGCAGGGGGCGCATTTGGGACGGCGTATTCTGGTAACCGGCGGCGCGGGCTTTATTGGCTCGTTCCTGTGCGAGGCGCTGTTGTCACGCGGCCACGACGTGCTGTGCGTGGACAATTTCTTCACCAGCTCGCGCCACAATGTCGAACGTCTTCTGGATCACAAGCGCTTTGAACTTATGCGCCATGACGTGACGTTCCCGCTCTATGTGGAAGTGGACGAGATTTACAATCTCGCCTGCCCCGCGTCGCCGATTCACTATCAGCGCGATCCCGTTCAGACGACCAAGACCTCGGTCCATGGCGCGATCAACATGCTGGGCCTGGCCAAACGGGTAAAGGCGAAAATTCTTCAAGCCTCGACCAGCGAAATCTATGGCGATCCCATCGAGCATCCGCAGACGGAAGCCTATTGGGGCAACGTTAATCCGATCGGCCCGCGCGCCTGCTATGACGAAGGCAAACGCTGCGCGGAAACGCTGTTTTTCGATTATCACCGGCAGCACAAGCTGCGCATCAAGGTGGCGCGCATTTTCAACACCTATGGCCCGCGCATGCACCCCAATGACGGCCGCGTGGTCTCCAATTTCATCGTACAGGCGCTGAAGAGCGAACCGGTCACGATTTATGGCGAGGGCAACCAGACCCGTTCTTTCTGTTTTGTCGAGGATATGGTCGATGGCCTGATCCGGCTGATGGACACTCCCGACAGCGAGACCGGCCCGGTCAATCTGGGCAATCCGGCCGAGACCACCATTCTGGAACTGGCCCAGAAGATCGTCGCCATGACGGGCTCCAAATCCTCCATCGTGATGCGGCCGCTGCCGCAGGACGATCCGCGCCAGCGCAGTCCCGACATCAGCAAAGCGCGCAGCCTGTTGAAGTGGGAACCCAAAGTCGCCCTGGGTGTGGGTCTGGAGAAAACCATCCAATATTTCGCGCAGGATAGCCGCTGAATCCGGGGCGGTGGCTCGTGCGGCACCGCTTTTGACCCAAAGTGGACATTGCACCTCACGAAGAAGGTCCGCGTCTGGGCAGGGTCAGCATGGGGCCATATGCGAATACGAAAGTGATGAAGGCCGTGCCCCAAAGTACCGCCGCAGCCACCAGCAGCGGAGTTGTCCAATCCGAACTGAATGCGGCTGCGACGCGAGCGGCAGCTGCGAGCCCCACTTGGACATATATCAGGCTGGTCGGCCGGTCGGCAGTTAGCGGACGGCCCGTATGCCCCCGGGTTGCCCGCGTCATGACGGCCAATATCATCGTTCCGCTGGCGCCCACGGTGAGAGCATGGATCGCGGCGCTTTCCGGGATGCGGGTTGTCAGGATGGACAATCCTAGCAGGGCTGCTCCCGCTATTACCCAGGCATAACCGATATGGAGAATCACCAGCAGGGGTTCCCTGCCTGTTGCAAAACCGCGCCATCTGTAGAGGCGCCAGAGATTCAGCCCTGCGCCCGCTAGAATGACGATGGCGACGAAGGAGGACCTGGGAAAGGCAGCCCAGCCAAACAAACCGACATGAAGAAAGCCCAGGGCTGCGCGGTCGGGCCATCCCGAAGGAGCGGGAAGCGATTTGGCAGCCTGCTTGACGAGCCAGTTTCTTGTGAAGCTCGGAACGATCCGCCCCCCAATCACCGTAACCAGGAAGACGATGGCCACCAGGCCAAGCCGCCAACCCAGGCCTGCTGGAATGCCGATATCGAGCGCCTCCAGGTGCATCATAAGATTTGCGGCACCCAGAAAGGTCACCGGGGCCAACATCACCAAATTGCGCCAATTCTTTCCCGCGATGATTTCCCGGGCCACCACACCCGCCAGGGCAACAGGAAATGCCAGATCGCACGCGATAGCGAGCCATGCTGGCATCATGAGAGACGTCAGGCAGGCGATCCGGCCCAATAGCCACAATCCAGCCAGACCAGCGAGGGGCGCGCCGCTGATGGGAAGCCGTCCGGTCCAGTTTGGAATCGCCGTGAGCATGAATCCCGCGACGGCCGCCATGACGAATCCGAACAGCATTTCATGCATGTGCCAGGCAAGGGGATCGAGCCTGCTCGGTAGAGACAGGCCCGTTTCGAGCATGCCGATCCATATCGCCATTGCAATCGCCGCCCAAAGCGATGCGGCCAGGAAGAACGGGCGAAATCCCTGCGCGAAGAGTGCAAAGCCGCTGCCTGGAACATCTTCCCGATTCATTGTTTCGCGCTCGCGGATTGACTTGTTGGGGGAGAGTCCCGATGGCGGGCGATGTCATCCAAGCGCGATATGCTTTCTATTTGAATCTCTGATCGAGTCGTCTTTACGCCAAAGCGGCGAAGGCGGTTCAGCGACCGCGAAAGCGTGGCGGGCGTTATGCCCAAATGTGAGGCGAGATCCTGCTTGGTGCCGGTGAGTGTGAATTTTGCCGGGCCGGACGGCGCGCCGGCATTGTCGATCAGATACTGAACCAGGCGAGAATCGGCGTCGCGGGATTTTGTTTGCGTGAGATGCCGGAGCAGAAGGCGCCAGTGAGCGGCCAGCATGCGATTCAGGGCGACAGAAAGAGACAGCTCCGTTTCGGCCAGATGACGGAATTCCTCTGCCGGGATTAGAACCGCTACCAAGTCGGTGACTGCCTTCGCCGTTACCATATAAGGAAGTTGCAGCAGCGCGGGCGGCACCAGGATGATGTCCCCCGCGTCCACAAAGCTGGCAATGGTTTCTTCATGTTCGGGCCCGCTGACCAGAGAAACGCTTCCTTCGACCAAGGCGTAGACAAAGTGAGCCCGTTCGCCCTGGCGAAAAAGGATCGAACCTTTTCCGATGCGCTGCATGCCGGACTGCTCCCCCAGCCGGACGATCAGCGACCGCGGCAGATCGGAGAGGGACACAATCCGCGATAGTGCGGTTGTCTTGTCCATGGCTGCGCCAGCTTTTCTGCAAATATCCTGACCAAAATGGCCGAAGCGGACGAAGCCGACCTTGATCCAAGTCAAGGCCAACCTTGCCGCAGAGCAATAGTCTTTGTATGGTTCCTGGGCGCTGGGCCTGGGTCGAATTAGCAGGGATGGCTCCCGTGGTTACCAAGGTTGCACGGACATCTTCTCCCACGAAATATTCGCAATATCAGGCCCTTATCCTGTCGACCGGCGCCTTTACGGTGTGCTTCGCGGTCTGGACCCTCTTTTCAATCATTGGGGTCAAAATCAAGCAGGAGCTGAACCTCAATGACTCGGAATTCGGGCTGCTGGTCGCTACTCCGGTTCTGACGGGCGCACTCAGCCGTCTCTTTCTCGGACTTTTGAGCGACAAGTTCGGAGGCCGGCGCATATTCGCGCTGCTGATGCTTCTGACCGCCGGCGCCGTCTATTCGGTTTCCCGTGTGTCGAGTTTTCCCATGTTTCTTCTGGCCGCTCTCGGGCTGGGATTTTCCGGGGGCTCATTCGCGGTTGGCGTTTCGTACGTCTCCAATTGGTTCGATCGTGCCCGCCAGGGGACGGCTTTGGGAATTTTCGGAGCGGGAACAATCGGAACCGCGGTTACGACGTTTGGCGCCCCACTGCTTGTCAACGCCTTCGGCTGGCGCGAAACGGTTCAGATTTACGCCGGCGTGCTCGCGATCGCAGCCGTCATATTCTACCTTTTGACCAACGAAGACCCCGCGAGTGCGGCCCGGTCCGCCGGCACTGCGAAATCGCGCAAACTCTCCGACCAGCTTGCGCCGTTGGCGCGTCTGCAGGTGTGGCGGTTTTCCCTGTATTACTTCTTTGTTTTCGGAGCATTTGTAGCGCTCGCGAGCTGGCTGCCCCGCTACTATATGGGGATGTATGGTTTGTCGCTGGCCAGGGCGGGCTTGCTCACGACCGCTTACGCCCTGCCGGCGGCCTTGTTTCGTGCCCTGGGCGGATGGATATCCGACCGGATCGGCGCCCGCATGGTGATGTATCTCACCTTTATCGTGGCGAGCATCGCGTGCTTTGTCCTGTCTTATCCCGCAACCGATTATGTCGTGCACGGCATCAAAGGTCCGATTGCGTTTTCGTTCGAAATTGCACTGCCGGCCTTCGTCACGCTGACGGTCATACTTGGTTTCTTCATGGCCATCGGCATGGCTGCTGTCTACAAGCATATTCCCGCCTATTATCCGGATCATGTCGGCGCGGTCGGCGGACTTGTCGGCGCCATTGGCGGGCTTGGCGGTTTCGTCCTGCCCATTGCCTTCGGCTTGATGAACGATTTCATCGGAGTCTGGACGAGCTGCTTCATGCTGCTCTTTGGACTGGTGATTCTCGCGCTGGCCTGGATGCATGGCGCCATCCGTATGATGGAGCGCGCCAAGATCGGCGAGCTCCGTTCTTTGCCTGAGCTTCCGGAAATGGCCGGACTTCACAATCCGATCGGCGTGGCGGGCAGTCGCAGCGCCGCGCACAGGATGCCGCAATGAGCCAGTTTCTCGATCGTCTGACCTTCTTCAAGAAATATGCCGGCACATTTTCCGATGGTCACGGCGTCACGACCACGGAAGATCGTCAATGGGAGAATGCCTATCGTCAGCGCTGGTCGCATGACAAGATCGTGCGGTCCACACATGGCGTGAATTGCACCGGATCCTGCAGCTGGAAAATCTACGTCAAGGGCGGCATCGTCACCTGGGAAACCCAACAGACCGACTATCCGCGCACGCGCCCTGAACTGCCAAATCACGAGCCGCGTGGCTGCTCGCGTGGCGCCAGTTATTCCTGGTACCTGTACAGCGGCAATCGCCTGAAATATCCGATGGTACGTGGCGCGCTGGTGCGGCTGTGGCGGGAGGCGCGCAAGATGCTTGCGCCGGTCGCGGCCTGGCAGTCGATCGTCGAGGATGAGGCCAAGCGCAAATCCTACACATCGCGGCGCGGCTTGGGCGGCTTTGTCCGTCTCGGCTGGGAGGAGGCCAATGAAATCATCGCGGCGGCCAACGCCTACACCATCCGCAAATATGGTCCCGACCGGATCGCCGGTTTCTCGCCCATTCCGGCCATGTCGATGGTTTCGTATGCAGCGGGCACGCGCTATCTGTCCCTGCTGGGCGGCGTCTGCCTGAGCTTCTACGACTGGTATTGCGATCTGCCCCCCGCTTCGCCGCAGACCTGGGGGGAGCAGACCGACGTTCCGGAAAGCGCGGATTGGTACAATGCCGGCTTTCTGCTGCTGTGGGGATCGAATGTTCCTCAGACCCGCACACCGGATGCTCATTTCTACACCGAAGCCCGTTATCGCGGCGCCAAGAGCGTGGTCATTACGCCCGATTACAGCGAAGCCGCGAAATTCGGCGATTTGTGGCTGCACCCCAAGCAGGGTACGGACTCGGCGCTCGCCATGGCCTTCGGCCATGTCATTCTCAAGGAATTTCACGTCGACAGGCAGACGCCGTATTTCACCGACTATTGCCGCAAGTACAGCGACATGCCGTTCCTGGTGCGCCTCATCAAGCAGGATGGCCGCTATGTGCCGGAGCGGTTTCTGCGCGCCAGCGATTTTACCGGCACCCTGGGAGAGGCGAATAATCCGGAATGGAAGACGGTGGCGTTCGACGAATTGACCGACCAGGTCGTGGCGCCGCAAGGCTCCATCGGCTTCCGCTGGGGTGAAAAGGGCGAGTGGAACCTCGAACAACGGGCCGCCGAAACACCGGTCTCGCTTTGCATGTCCATGATGAAAAAACGAGACACCGTCCTGTCGGTCGCCTTTCCCTATTTCGGCGGCCGCCAGCACGACTATTTCGCCGGCACGGATCATGATGAAATACTGATGCGCCAGGTGCCGGTCCGGCAATTGAAGCTCGCCGAAGGTGAGGCGTATGTCGCTACTGTGTTCGACCTTCTGTGTGCCAATTATGGTGTCGACCGCGGTCTTGGCGGCGAGAATGTCGCTACCAGCTTTGACGACGACGTGCCGTATACACCGGCCTGGCAGGAGCGCATCACGGGCGTCAAGCGGGATTCAGTGATTTCCGTCGCGCGCGCCTTTGCGAAGAATGCCGAAAAGACCAAGGGAAAATCCATGGTCATTCTGGGGGCCGGCATCAATCACTGGTACCACATGGACATGACCTATCGCGGCATCATCAACATGCTGGTGATGTGCGGTTGTGTCGGCCAGGAGGGTGGCGGTTGGGCGCACTATGTGGGGCAGGAGAAGTTGCGGCCGCAGACCGGCTGGACCCCTCTGGCCTTCGCATTGGATTGGGCGCGCCCGCCGCGTCACATGAATGCGACATCATACTGGTACGCGCATTCCGACCAGTGGCGCTACGAAACGCTGGGCGTCGATGAAATCCTGTCTCCCCTGGCGAACAAGGATGAATGGAAAGGAAGTCTGATCGATTTCAACGTCCGCGCCGAGCGCATGGGCTGGCTGCCGTCGGCGCCCCAGCTGCAGAGCAATCCTCTTGACGTCGTAAAAGCGGCCGAGGCGGCGGGAAAAGACCCCAAGGATTTCGCGCGCGACGAGATTGCCGCAGGACGCCTCAAACTGGCCTGCGACGACCCTGACAATCCCGCCAATTGGCCGCGCAATCTTTTTGTCTGGCGGTCCAATATCCTGGGCTCCAGCGGCAAGGGCCACGAATATTTTCTGAAACATCTCCTGGGCACCACGCACGGCGTGCAGGGCAAGGATCTCGGACAGACCGGCGAGCAAAAGCCGACCGAAGTGGTGTGGCATGACGATGCGCCGGAAGGAAAGCTGGACCTGCTGGTGACGCTGGACTTCCGCATGTCCACGACCTGTGTCTATTCCGACATCGTTCTGCCGACCGCCACCTGGTACGAGAAGAACGATCTCAATACTTCCGACATGCACCCCTTCATCCACCCATTGAGCGCGGCGGTCGATCCGGTTTGGGAAAGCCGCAGCGATTGGGAAATCTACAAGGGGCTGGCCAAGCGCTTCTCCGAAATCGCACCGGAAGTTCTGGGCAAGGAAAAAGACCTCGTCCTGACACCCATGCACCACGATACGCCGGGTGAACTCGCCCAGCCCTTCGAGGTGAAAGAATGGTCGAAAGGCGACATCGCGCCGATACCGGGCAAAACGATGGCGTCCATATCGGTTGTCGAGCGGGACTATCCGAATGTCTACAAGCGTTTCACGGCCTTGGGGCCATTGATGTCTTCCGTCGGCAATGGCGGGAAGGGCATTGCCTGGAAAACCGAGCACGAAGTGGAACTGTTGGGCAAGCTCAATGGCATTGTGACGGAAGAGGGCCAGACCAAGGGATTGCCGCGTATCGAGACGGACATCGACGCCACGGAAGTAATCCTGTCGCTGGCGCCGGAGACCAATGGCGAAGTGGCGATGAAAGCCTGGAGTGCGCTCAGCGAGTTCACAGGCCGAGACCACGGCCATCTCGCCGAAGCCAAGGAAGACGAGAAGATCCGCTTTCGCGATATCCAGGCGCAGCCGCGCAAGATCATTTCATCACCCACCTGGTCCGGGATTGAGTCAGAAAAGGTCTGCTACAATGCCGGCTATACCAACGTGCATGAACTTATCCCCTGGCGCACCCTGACGGGCCGCCAGCAACTGTTCCAGGACCATCCCTGGATGCGCGCCTTTGGCGAGCAGCTGGTGGTCTATCGCCCGCCCATCGACACCAAGACAATCAAGCCGATCATCGACACCAAGGGCAATGGCGAGAAGCAGATTGTTCTCAACTTCATCACGCCGCACCAGAAGTGGGGAATCCATTCGACCTATACCGACAATCTTCTGATGCTGACGCTTTCGCGCGGCGGACCGATCGTGTGGATCAGCGAGACCGATGCGCGCAAGGTGGGTATCGAGGATAATGACTGGATCGAAGCCTATAACCTGAACGGCGCGCTTGTCGCCCGCGCGGTGGTCTCGCAGCGCGTGCCCGAAGGCATGGTGATGATGTATCACGCCCAGGAAAAGATCGTGAACATGCCGGGATCGGAAGTGACCGGACAGCGCGGCGGCATTCACAATTCCGTGACGCGCACCGTTCTCAAGCCGACCCATATGATCGGCGGTTATGCCCATCAGAGCTACGGCTTCAACTATTACGGCACGGTCGGTTCCAACCGCGACGAATTTGTGATCATTCGCAAGCAGGCCAAGACCGATTGGCTGGAAGAAAAGGCGTCCACGCGCGCGCAGGAGACCGTGTCATGAAGGTACGCGCACAGATCGCCATGGTGCTCAACCTCGACAAGTGCATCGGTTGCCATACCTGTTCCGTGACCTGCAAGAATGTCTGGACGTCCCGCGAAGGCGTGGAATATGCCTGGTTCAACAATGTCGAGACCAAGCCGGGTGTCGGTTATCCCAGCGAATGGGAAAACCTTAAGCGCTGGAACGGCGGCTGGCTTCGCAAGAAGAACGGCAAGATTCAGCCCCGCATGGGCTCGAAATGGCGCATTCTCGTCAATATCTTCGCCAATCCCGATCTGCCGCAGATCGACGACTACTACGAGCCATTCACATTCGACTACCAGCATCTTCACACCGCACCCGACTCCAAGACCATGCCAACGGCGCGTCCGCGTTCGCTGATCACCGGCCAGCGCATGGAAAAGATCGAGGGTGGCCCCAACTGGGAAGAGATTCTGGGTGGGGAATTTTCCAAACGTTCCAGGGACGCAAACTTCGAGGGTATCCAGAAGGAAATTTACGGTCAGTTCGAAAACACCTTCATGATGTACCTGCCGCGGCTGTGCGAGCACTGCCTCAACCCGGCCTGTGTCGCGGTGTGCCCGTCTGGCGCCATCTACAAGCGCGAGGAGGATGGCATAGTCCTGATCGACCAGGACAAGTGCCGCGGCTGGCGCATGTGCGTCTCCGGCTGCCCCTACAAGAAGGTCTATTACAACTGGCAGTCCGGCAAGTCCGAGAAATGCATTATGTGCTATCCGCGGCTGGAAGTGGGTCAGCCCACGGTATGTTCGGAAACCTGTGTCGGCCGCATTCGGTATCTAGGGGTCGTGCTCTACGATGCCGACCGTATTGCCGAGGCCACGGCGACGCCCGACGAGGCTGATCTCTACGAAGCGCAGATGTCGGTTTTTCTCGACCCGTTTGATCCCAAGGTTCAGGCGCAGGCAGCCGCCGACGGCATTGCCCACAACTGGATCGAGGCTGCCAAGAAGTCACCGGTCTGGAAAATGGCGATGGATTGGCGGGTGGCGTTCCCGTTGCATCCCGAATATCGCACCTTACCGATGGTCTGGTATGTCCCGCCGCTGTCGCCGATCCAAAATGCGGCGGAGAAGGGCCAGATCGATCTGGAAGGCGATATGCCGGACGTTCGTTCGCTGCGCATTCCCGTGAAATATCTGGCGAACATGCTCACGGCCGGCAAGGAAGAGCCGGTGGTACAGGCACTGGAACGCATGATGGCGATGCGCGCCTATATGCGATCCAAGACCGTGGATGGCGTCATCAACGAAGAAGTGGCGGAGCGCGTGGGCTTGACGCCTCTGCAGATCGAAGAAATGTATCGCTATATGGCGATTGCGAACTACGAAGACCGCTTTGTCATCCCCACGGCGCATCGTGAAAGTTCGGAAGATGCACAGGATCTGCGCGGCAGCTGCGGATTCACCTTCGGCAATGGCTGCTCCGATGGCTCCAGCACCACCAACATCTTCAATGTTCCCAAGAAACACAGAGTACCTGATCCGGCGGGGGCCTGACCATGAATACGACCTACAAGGTTTTGAGCGCCCTGCTGTCCTATCCGACCGCCGAGCTGCAAGCTGCGTCACGAGAGTTGGTCTCGGCACTCAACGCGGAGCCATTGCTTCCCACTCCGAACCGGGCGGCAATAGGAGCGCTTATCGAAGACATCGCGGCCACCGACCTGCTGGAGGCGCAATCGCGTTATGTCGATCTTTTCGATCGGACACGGTCTTTGTCATTGCATCTGTTCGAGCATGTGCACGGCGAATCCCGCGACCGGGGACAGGCGATGGTTTCGCTTCTGGAACGCTACCAGCAGGCAGGCCTGGACGTCGCGGCGCAGGAGCTGCCCGACTATGTCCCGCTGTTTCTGGAGTTCCTGTCCACGCTGGAGGCGGGCGAGGCGCGCGCCAACCTGGCCGAACCGGCGCATATTCTGGCGGCGCTGGGGGAAAGGCTGCGCCGCCGGGGCAGCGCCTATGCAGCCATTCTGGAGGCCCTGGTCGTGTTGTCGGAAATTGCCCCCAGCAAGGCTGTCTTGGCCGATTTGCGAAAGGAAAAGATCGAAGATCCCGGCGACCTCGCCGCACTGGACAAAGCCTGGGAAGAGGCAGAAGTGCGATTTGGGCCCGGAGATGCCGCCACCGACGGCTGCCCGCGGGTAAGCGACATTCTGGCGCGCATGGATATTCCCGCCGATGCGCCCAAATCCGAACCGTTTTTTGGGGCCGGCACATGAGCGAGTGGATCAACACCTATCTCTTCGGAATTTACCCCTATATCTGCCTGTCGGTTTTCCTGATCGGCAGCCTGATCCGTTTCGACCGGGAGCAATATACCTGGCGCAGCCAGTCCAGCCAGTTGCTGCGCCGACGCCAGCTGAGCTGGGGCAGCAACCTGTTTCACGTCGGTATCCTGGTCATTCTGATCGGGCACACCGGCGGGCTTCTGACCCCGGTCGTGATTTTCGAGATGCTGGGCATTTCCCATACTGCCAAACAGCTGACCGCCATTGTGGTCGGCGGGGTGTCGGGCATCATGTGCCTGGCAGGCCTGCTGTTGCTGCTGCATCGCCGGCTCCTGGATCCGCGTATCCGCCGGACATCCTCGTTCGCGGATATCGCCGTTCTGATCATCCTGCTGGCGCAACTTCTGCTGGGACTGAGCACGATTTTCGTGTCGCTCAACCATCTTGATGGCACGGAGATGATCCTCCTGATGAATTGGGCACAGCACATCGTCACTTTGCGCCCCGGCGCGGCCGATTTCGTCGCGGACGTGTCGCCGATCTTCAAGGCACATCTTGTGCTGGGCATGACGATCTTCCTGATCTTCCCGTTCACCCGGCTGGTTCATGTCCTGAGCGCGCCCATCTGGTATCTGGGCCGGCGCGGCTATCAGATCGTGCGAACCAAGCAGGTGAGAAAGGTCTGAGCGATGGCGCCCCGCCCCCCGATCAAGCTGAATGGCGTGGTGCTGCCCTCGCACATGATTGCCGCCGAAGCCCAGCATCACCCGGCTCATACGCCTGCGGCAGCTTATCAGGCCGCCGCACGGGCGCTCATCATACGCACGCTTCTGCTGGAGGAAGCAAAGCGCGAAGGCATTGCTGCCGAGCCGGAGCTTATTGCCCCCGGCAAGCGCGAACTGGATGACGAGGCGCGTATCCGGGCGCTCATGGAGACGCACATTCCTGTCACGGAGCCCGGCGAATCCGAATGCCGGGCCCTCTATGACGCGGACCCATCCCGCTTCCGCAGCCCGGACCTGTACGAGGCTTCCCACATTCTTTTCCTGGCGCACCCGCATGATACCCAGGCCTATGCAGGCGCCCTGGCGCAGGCGCAGGCAATCATCGCGGAACTGTCCGGCGCGCCCGGGCGCTTCGAGGCGCTTGCCCGCGAACATTCGCAATGCGATTCGCGCGCCAATGGCGGCCGGTTGGGCCAGATCGCGCGGGGCGAGACCGTGCCGGAGTTCGAGAAGGCTCTCCAGGGTTTGCAGGAAGGACAGATCACGGCAACGCCGGTAAAATCGCGGTTCGGTGTGCATGTCCTCAAGCTCGATGCCCGCGCGACGGGTGAAATACTTCCCTTTGAATATGTACGCAAGCAGATCGCGGACTATCTGGCGGAGCAGCAATGGCGGCGCGACGTCGCCGCTTATATCGATAGGCTCGTCAGTCAGGCGCAAATCGAGGGTGTCGACATGTCCGCAGGCGCCGGAAAGGCCCGGGCCGCATGACGACCTTGGGAGAAATTCTGGACCGGTTGCAGGATCGATCAGAGGTATATCAAATCCTGGCGGAAGCGGGCAATCTTCCGCTCATCGCCAAATTGGATCAGGCTTCCGATGAGACTGACGGGGACCCGTGCGAAGTGGCGCTGCGCGCAGTCCATGCCTTCACCGGGAAGGCCGATGGCGAGGATTGGGTCAAACTCATTGGGCGTATTCAGGACTCTCAATCACCGGCCGGCACATGTCTGAGCGAAATGATCGCGTGGTCGCTGACCCACTAGGTCATCAAGGCATCCGTGCGCAGGTTCTGGCTGTCATACTCGCCGGGGGCACGGCCCAGCGCTATGGACACGACAAGGCCTTGGCCATGCTGGGCGGCGCACCCTTATTGCAATGGGTGGTGGACCGGGTTCGTCCACAGGTGGGCGAACTTGCCATCAGTGGCGATTCAAGGCCGGGTTTCATCCTGCCGGTCATCGCGGACGAGCGGCCCAACGCAGGGCCGTTGGCGGCGCTATGCTCCATCCTGGCCTCGGCCGAGCGGAAAGGCTTTCCCCTGGTCTTGACGCTATCCTGCGATACGCCATTTGTTCCGCGCGACATCGCCGGCGTACTGCGCAAGGCTCTGGAAGACCATGATTGTGCTGTTGCAAGTCGGGGCGGGGCGATACATCCGACCTGCGCGCTTTGGAAGACGGCGTCCCGTGCCAGTATCGAAACCGCGTTTGACTCTGGGATACGGAGCCTGCATGGCGCTATTTCATATTTAAACGCAATTGCTGTGGACTTTTCGACAGGGGCCGGTCCGGGTGGCGATCCCTTCTTTAACATCAATTCGCAAGCAGACATGGCAGTGGCGCAAGACTGGCTGGCGAAAAGTCACCAGCCCGGCTGATCAGGGCGGCGGACCGAAGTTGACAATGCGATCAGCGTTTATTTCCTGAGGAGCGCGATATGGCGAACCTGCTCAAGGGGAATTGAACTCGTGTTTCAGCCCTGAGAGGGCGGTACGGGCTGAGAATCCTGCCACAAGCCGGGTGCCAATTCGTCCGGCCTGCCCGACTTGCGCATGGTCAAAAAACCGTCTGCCGAAGCCGCGGCATAAGCCTATCGGGGAGTCTATCCGGGGGGTGAAGGCGGAAGGTCAGGAAATTCCCCAACGAGATCATGAGGAAATGGCGGAGGATATCCCCCGCCTTTGGGCGATGTGCTGCGCCTGGTTTGCTGTTGGCGAAGGCCTCAGCTGCCACCAGGATGTCCGGGCGGATCGGCGGTTCCGGAGGCTGCGGATCATCGGTGGATTTGCAGAATGCGCCAGCTCTAAGTATCTGATTGTCCCGAGTGGCCCCGTGGCGGAACTGGTAGACGCACCGGACTTAAAATCCGTTGATCCGAAAGGGTCGTGTCTGTTCGAGTCAGACCGGGGCCACCATCAATTCAAGGACTTAACATCACCTAAGCTTGCCCCTTATATCGGTACTCATAGCCTTTGTCTCTCTATTGTCTCCGATAGTCTCCCGCCCCGCTCAACTTGGGTCCCGCAACCGCGTATTATCCGCACGGGAAGGGTGCATTGTGACAATAGGCGAACATCGCGTCTGGAAAAGGGAGTTTTCGGCGCGAGCAGCGCAAGGCGCAATCTTTGCGCTATTCGTCAATGCGCAGCGGCGGGAAGCCCGAGCGCTGCCACGGCTCGAAAAGTAGTTGGGGGGCGGGCGTAGTGAGGTCCGGTACGGCCAGGGCCTTGAAGAGGAAGATAGCACTTTCGCCGGGCCTTTCCTGCACCCGAGCCATAATTTCCTGAACCCTCGCCCC
>JANYAR010000011.1 GCA_025361185.1 Alphaproteobacteria bacterium
GGTCCACCGGACCTTTCGCTTTTCCGCCCTCACCCCTATAACGCCCCTCATGACCGCATTCGTGAAAATGCACGGGCTTGGCAACGATTTCGTGGTGTTCGACGCACGCGATAGCGCCGTCAGCCTAGACGCAGCCAAGGCCAAAGCCATCGCCGACCGGCATTTCGGGGTGGGCTGCGATACCGTGGTGCTGATCCGGCCCGGCGGGCCTGAGGCCGATGCGGGCCTGCAGTTCACCAATGCCGACGGCTCGGAGTCGGGAGCCTGTTTCAATGCCACGCGCTGTGTCGCACGCCTGCTTATGGACGAACGCGGGCTGACGCGGATCAAGCTGTCCACCAAGGGCGGATTGTTGACCTGCAGCGATGCCGGCAAGAAGATGGTGACGCTGGACGTCGGCCCCCCGAAGCTGGACTGGCGGGAAGTCCCGCTGGCGCATGAGGTCGATACCACCAACTTCCCGCTGGATATCGGCGGCACCACGGTTTCAGCGAGTGCCGTTTCGATGGGCAATCCCCACTGCGTGTTGTTCGTGCCCGATGCGCAAAACGCCCCGGTAACCCAGCTTGGGCCCCGGATCGAGACCCTGCCCTTCTTCCCCAGCCGCACCAATGTCGAATTCGCCCAGGTGCTGGACGCCAATACCATCCGCATGCGGGTGTGGGAGCGTGGGGTGGGTGTAACGCTCGCCTGCGGCAGCGGCGCCTGCGCCACCGCGGTCGCGGCCATCCGCCGCGGGTTTGTGGGCCGCAAGGTCAAGCTGGTGCTGGACGGCGGCTCGCTGACCATCGGATGGCGTGAGGAAGACGGCCATGTGTGGATGACCGGTCCCACCGCCATGCCGTTCCGCGGCCGCCTGGACCTGGACACGCTATGATCGCCGCCCAATGAGCTTGGACGTCGTGACCTTTGGCTGCCGTCTCAATGCCTATGAAAGCGAGGCGATCAAAAGCCGCGCCGGCGGGCTGCGCGATGTGCTGGTGATCAACACCTGCGCGGTGACGGCCGAAGCGGTACGCCAGTCGCGCCAGGCGATCCGCAAGGCAAAGCGCGAAAATCCCGCGCGCCGCATCATTGTCACCGGCTGCGCCGCGCAAATTGCGCCGCAAACCTATGCCGCCATGCCGCAAGTCGATGCCGTGTTCGGCAACCAGGAAAAGCTGACGGCGCAGGCCTATGCCGATTTCGGGGGTGCGGATTTTGGTATTGGCGAAAGCGAAAATATTCGCGTCAACGATATCATGAGCGTGCGCGAAAATGCGCCGCAGATGGTGGACCATTTTGATGGAAAGACCCGCGCTTTCCTGCAGGTGCAGAATGGCTGCAATCACCGCTGCACCTTTTGTGTGATCCCTTTCGGCCGCGGCAACAGCCGCAGCGTGCCGCTGGGTGCGGTGGTG
The DNA here is from genome assembly GCA_025361185.1 of Alphaproteobacteria bacterium. GTDB lineage: Bacteria > Pseudomonadota > Alphaproteobacteria > Micropepsales > Micropepsaceae > Rhizomicrobium. Next base: position 1,401 of record JANYAR010000011.1, read on the forward strand.
ACGGAGGCGCGGCGCCTGGCGCAAAAGGGTTTTGCCGAGATCGTTCTGACCGGCGTGGACCTGACCTCCTATGGCGCCGACCTGCCGGGCGCGCCCAGCCTGGGGATGCTGGTGAGCAAGATTCTGGGGCTGGTGCCGGAGCTGAAACGGCTGCGCCTGTCCTCCATCGACGCCATCGAGGCCGATCCCGTGCTGATACGGATGATCGCGGAAGAAGAACGGCTGATGCCGCATTTCCATCTTTCGGCCCAATCCGGCGACGATATGATCCTGAAGCGCATGAAGCGCCGCCACAGCCGCTCCGACACGACAAAATTTTGTGACGATGTACGCCGCGTCCGCCCCGAGGCCGCGTTCAGCGCGGACATGATCGCCGGATTTCCCACCGAGACCGAGGCCATGTTCGAAAACAGTCTCAGCCTTGTGGACGATGCGGGATTTTCGCGGCTGCACGTCTTTCCCTATTCGCCCCGGCCGCACACGCCCGCAGCCAGAATGCCGCAATTGCCGCACGCATGCGTCAAAGAGCGCGCCGTGCGGCTGCGCGACAAAGGACAGGCCGCGCTGATGGCGCGGCTGGACAGAATGAAAGGATCGCGCCGCATGGTGCTGATGGAGCGCGGCGGCATCGGCCGCACCCCTTGCTTCACACCGGTGGAAATCGGCGATGTGGCATATGGCACTTTTCTGCCGGTCGATATCACCGGCCGCCGGGGCGAACATCTGACCGGCCTGCCCGCATGACGCCCCCCCTATGAGGACCTTCGGCGAGGCGCCGCCGCCGCCCACTTTCTTCGACCGCCTGAAATCGGGCCTGTCCAAGACCGGACTGGGCGAGTTCCTCACCAAGAAGAAGCTGGACGCGGCCACCATCGCGGAGCTGGAAGAGGCCCTGATCCGCGCCGACATGGGCGCGGGCCAGGCCAAGAAGCTCGCGGCCGCCGTCGCCAGGAACCGCTATGACGAGGAAATCTCCGCAACCGAACTCAAGGCGGTCCTGGCCCAGGAAATCGCCGCCCTGCTGGCCCCCGTCCAGAAACCCCTGACGGCGGAAGACGGCAAAAAGCCTTTTGTGATCCTGGTCGCCGGCGTCAATGGCACCGGCAAGACCACAACCATCGGAAAACTTGCCAAGCGCCTGACGGAAGGGGGCGCCAAGGTGACCTTGGCGGCAGGCGACACCTTCCGTGCCGCGGCCATCGAGCAGCTCAAGGTATGGGCCGACCGCGCCCATGCCCAGTTTGTGGCCACCAAGGCCGGCGGCGACGCGGCAGGGCTGGCCTTTGAGGCGCTGGAAGAGGCGCGGCGCAACGGCAGCGATATTCTGCTGATCGATACCGCGGGCCGCTTGCAGAACAAGGCCGGGCTGATGGCGGAACTGGAAAAGATCGCCCGCGTGATCAAGAAGCTGGATGCATCCGCCCCCCATGCGGTGCTTTTGGTGCTGGACGCCACCACCGGACAAAATGTCATAAGCCAGGTGGAAGCCTTTTGCGCAGCCGTGCCGGTGACCGGGCTGGTGATGACCAAGCTGGACGGGACCGCCAAGGGCGGCATCCTGGTCGCGCTGGCGGGACGCTTCGGACTGCCGGTACACTATATCGGCGTCGGCGAGGGCGAGGACGATCTTCAGCCCTTTGTCGCCGCCGACTTTGCCAGGGCGCTGGTGGGCGCGGAGGAAACATGAACCCGCAGATCAGACGGCTGGCGCTGGACCTGGGCCCGCTGTTTATATTCTTTGCAGCCTTCAAATATCTGGGAATATTTGGCGCCACCGCCGCCTTCATGGTCGCGGTCTTGACGGCATTGGTCATCGGTTATTCTCTGGAAAAAAAACTATCGCCGATGCCGCTGTTCACCGCTGTTCTGGTGATGATATTCGGCGGACTGACTCTCTATTTGAAAAACGATGTCTTTATCAAAATGAAGCCCACCGCGCTTTACGCCTTCTTCGGCGCCATGTTGCTCGGCGGTCTTTATTTCAACCGCCTGTTCATCAAATATGTATTTGCCCAAGCCTTTGAACTGGACGAAACGGGCTGGAGGAAATTGACGATACGTTGGGGCCTTTTCTTTCTGAGCCTGTCGGCGATCAATGAAATCGTGTGGCGCTGCACAAGCACCGCCACCTGGGTCTCCTTCAAGGTCTGGGCCATCATTCCCCTGATCTTCCTGTTCGCGCTCGCCCAGACCCCGCTCGTGACAAGACATCAGACCCATAGCGGCCACGACAACGCGCAAGAATGATGCGCGGCGACATGCCGCCCCGCACGGACTATCTTGTTAAAATTGCTGGGAGCTTCGCGGTGATGGTGCACACAAGCCACAGTCATACCATGCATTGTGCCTCTCCCGCACGCAAACCACGTGGGCATCGCCGTTCAATTTGCGCGAGGGTGCGGATCACACTGCGCACGCTTTGCAAAGATGGGCCGGCAAAAATTTTGCGCATGGACTTCTGTACGCAAAATCGCTTTAACTTCCGCTTCCGGACCGCGATGCCTTTCCTGTAACCTGAACACGGGGCATGATCGAAAGCAGCGCAACGGAACAAGAGCGCCAAAGTCAGACGGCAAGAATAAGGGGTATGAGTGATGAAGGGGCAGCGCAGGCCGGGAAATGGTTTTGACCTTTCCGAAGCGCCGTCTCATCTAATCCGCCGCTGCCAGCAATTCTACGGCGACCTTTATGCGCGCGAAGCCGGCGGCAAGGAACTGACCAAGCAGCAGTTCACCCTGCTCTGCGCGTTGGAGCAGAATGATGGCACCAGCCAGACCGCGCTGGTGGAGATCACCGGCATCGACCGTTCGACCTTGGCCGAGATGGTGCGCCGGATGCTGGAAAAAGGTCTGTTGTCGCGTGAGCGTACCGAGGAAGACCAACGCGCCAATGCCGTGGCCATCAGCCCCTCCGGGCGCAAGGCGCTCAGAGGCGCCCGCAATGCCGCCGACCGGGCCGAACGTGCACTGCTGGAGGCCTTGCCCCAGCCGGAGCGCCAGAAATTCGTCCGGGCCCTGTCCCAGATCGCCCAGGCGGCCGAACAGCTGACCGGTGACGGCCTAAGGCCAGTTCGCCGCAACGTCCGCCGAAGGAAGATTGGGGGGTGAGACGCGGTCGGCTGCGCGCCAGCGCGGCCGACGAAATGGTCCAGTGGACCATTTCGAGCGTCGAACGCCCTGAGCGTAAGCGAAGGGCCGGGCGGAGGTAGCCAACGCTCCGGCCTTAAGCCCCGTCCCAACTCTCAGACAATAATATCCACGTGCTGGCCCATCCGCCCCGATGCCTGGGGCTGCGCCACCGCCTGAGCCGCGACCGGCGCGGTCTGTCTGAGCGGCAAGGGTGAAAAGCCTGTTCCCGAAGTCTTCTCCAACGCCGCGGCAAAATTGGCCTTAGCCGCCTGGGGCGGCTGCGGCACCTGAAGCCGGGTGCGGGCCTCGCGGGCGGCCTGTTGGGCGGCGATCAGGGTGGCGCTGACTTGCATGAGGCCACCCTGGCAAAACAGGGTTAGGAAAGTATTGACGCCCGCCGTCAGGGACCGGCTTGCGCGGCCTTGATGGCGGGCAACAGCTGGGTCTTCAAGACTTCGTCGGTCAGCTCTCCCACATATTTGAGGCGGATGACGCCCTTGCCATCCACCACAAATGTCTCCGGTACGCCATAGACACCCCATTCAATCGAGGCGCGGCCGTCGTCATCGCGGGCGATACGGGTGAAGGGATCGCCGACCTCGTCCAGAAAGGCGCGCGTCGCCGCCGGCTTGTCCTTTTGCGCCAGCCCGTACAGGGCAACCCCCGGCAGCCTGGCCACCACCGCCAGCTCACCGGCTTCGGTGCGGCAGGGGGCGCACCAGGAGGCAAAGACATTGACCACGCTGACATGACCGCCCGCCAGATCGGCCGGCGTGAACGCCGCGCTCCTGGCGTCCAGGGCGGGCAGGATCAGATGCGGCGCGGGCTTGTTGATGAGGACGGAGGGCACCAGGCTGGGCGCGGGCGACCACAGGCTCTTGAACAGGAAAAAGGCAAGCACCAGGAACGCGGCGACGGGAGCGAGATAGATCCAGCGGCTCATTTTTTCTTTTCCAGCTCCGCCAGCTTCGCCTTGGCGCGCCGCCAGGACAGGGTGGTCCACAGCGTCGCGCCGATCAACGCCAGCGCCGACACGCCATAGGCCGGCCAGATATAGATGCCATAAGGGCCCATATCGAAATTCATGAAACCCCCTGCATCAGGTTGCGGGCACGGCGCTCCAGGATGGCGGTCCGTATGCGGATCATCCACAGAGTCGCGAACAGCAATGTGTAACCCAGCATCATGATCAGAAGCGGCGCGAGAAACACAGGATCCGTCGCGCCGCTGACGATGCCTTCGCCCTGGTGCAAAGTGCTCCACCATTCCACGGAAAAATGGATGATGGGAATGTTGACCGCGCCGATCAGCGCCAGGATGGCGGCAGCGCGCGCCGCGCGCGTTTCATCCTCGATGGCGTTCCACAGCGCCATATAGCCGAAGTAGATAAACAGCAGCAGCAGGAAGCTGGTCAGCCGCGCATCCCATACCCAATAAGTGCCCCACATCGGCTTGCCCCATAGCGAACCGGTGATCAGGCCCAGCACCGTGAACAGGGCGCCGAGGGGTGCGGCGGCGCGCGCGGCCGTATCGGACAAAGGATGGCGCCACACCAGCGACAACAGCGAACAAACCGCGATGGCGCCATAAACGCTCATCGCCACCGTGGCGGCGGGGACATGAATGAACATGATCAGGACGGTGCGGCCCTGCTGGTAATCCGGTGGGGCCGTGAATCCCAAGTAGAGGCCGACCGCCAGGCACAGGACCGTGGCGATCGCAGTGAACGGCAACACCGCGCCCGACAGGCGCATGAAATTGTGCGGGTTGGCGTAGCGGAACAGGAACTGCATCTAACCACTCAAATTCAGGCGGACGCTGGCCGCCGCCGCGAAGGGACTTAGCAGCACGGCGCCAAAGGCAAAAGCCGCCAGTAGGCCCAGGGCGCTGCCTGCACCCAAGCCGTCCAGGGCCAGCGCTACAGCGCCGGCGCCGAAGATCACGGCAGGGGCCAGCAGCGGCAGAATTATCAGGGGCAGGATCAACCCACCCCGCTTGAGGGAGAGCGTCAGGCTGGCGCCTATGGCGCCTATGGCGCTGACCGCGGGGGTGCCGATCAACAGCGACACAAACAGGATCGCCGTTGCCGGGCCCGACAGATTGAACAGCAGCGCTAGCAGCGGCGACAACAAGGTTAACGGCAGGCCGGTAGAGAGCCAGTGTGCCGCGATCTTGGCCAGCGCGGTCAGTTCCAGCGGAAGCGGCGACAAGGCGATCAGGTCCAGGCTGCCATCCTCGAAATCGCCCTGGAACAGCCGGTCCAGCGACAGAAGCGCGCTGAGCACCGCCGCCACCCACAACACCCCGCCGGCGACCCGCGCGAGCAGATGAAGGTCCGCGCCCACGCCCAGCGGCACCAGGGTCGCGACCAGGGCGAAGAAAGACAAGGCAAGCGCCGCGCCGCCGCCGCTGCGGGCCGCGAGCCTGATGTCGCGCGCGAGCAATGTGCCAAAAGAACTCAAGAAGGGAGGGCTCACAGCTTCAGGCTTTCATTACCAAGACGAAGTATTTCATTGCCTAAGCCTAGGGGCTCATGGGTGGCGGCGATGATCATGCCGCCATCGCCGCAATGGCGCGCCATCAGATGCGCCACCAGCCTCTGGCCGCTCACGTCCAGCGCCGCGAAAGGCTCATCCAGCAGCCACAGCGGACGTTTTGAGACCAGCAGCCGCGCCAAGGCCAGGCGCCGCCGCTGCCCGGCGGAGAGATAGCGGCAGGGCAGATCGGCTTGGCGTGCCAGTCCGACTTGTTCGAGCACGGCCGCGTCCGCCTTGCCGCGATAGAGCGCGGCAAAGAAATCCAGTTGCTCAATGACCGTCAGTTGCGGCTTGAGACCGTCCTGATGGCCCAGCCAGCCGATGGATTTGCCGCGCGCCTCGGCATCGTCATTTTCATCTGTGCCGACCTTGACGACGATGCGGCCCGCAACGGGGGCGAGAAATCCCGCTATCAGGCGCAGCAGAGACGTCTTGCCCGCGCCATTAGCGCCTTCCACCGCCAGCGCCTGCCCGGCCTGAACGCGGAAATTCAGCGCGCTGAACAAGGTGCGTTCGCCGCGCGCGCAGGTCAGCTTTTCAGCGGTGAGAGACGAGATCATGGCGATTGTTTACAGCTTCACCATTCTTGGCGCGAGAGATTTTGCGGACTGAGCAGCGGCGGTGCGGCTTCCGTGGCCGCTCGCCCAAGCTGTCCGTACGCTGTCGCTACGGACCGCTCGTCGCTTTCGCAGGTTCACTGAACCTGCTCATGCGCTTCGCGCACCGCTCCACTCAATACATGTGCTGGCCGCCATTGATGGACATGGTCGATCCGGTGATGAAGCCGCCCTCGTCCGCCACAAGGAACAGAACGCCGCGCGCGATTTCGCTGGCATGGCCCAGCCGGCCCACCGGAATGCGGGCCACGATCTTGGCCAGCACTTCAGCCGGCACCGCCGACACCATGTCAGTGTCGATATAGCCCGGCGCGATGGCGTTGACGGTGATGCCCGCCTTGGCGCCTTCCTGGCCCAGCGCCTTGGTGAAGCCATGAATGCCCGACTTGGCGGCGGCATAGTTCACCTGGCCATACTGGCCCGCCTGGCCGTTGATGGAGCCGATATTGACGATGCGGCCAAAGCCGCGCGCCAGCATGCCGTCCCAGGCCGCCTTGCACATATTGTAGCAGCCGCCCAGATTGGTATCGAGCACCTCGTCCCAGGCTTGGCGGTTCATCTTCTTCATGGTGGCGTCGCGGGTGATGCCGGCATTGTTGACGATCACGTCCACCGGACCCAGCTCGACCTCGACCTTCTTCACCCCCGCGACACAATCGTCGAAGGAGGAAACATCCCACTTGTAGGCTTTGATGCCGGTGCGCTCGCTGAACGCCTTGGCGCGCTCGTCATTGCCGGCATAGTTCGCCGCCACCGTGTAACCGGCAGTCTTCAACGCCACCGAAATCGCTTCTCCGATGCCGCGCGTTCCGCCCGTCACCACCGCCACCCGTGCCATATGCTTATCCTTTTGCTGTCTCGCCCGAGAAAGCAGTTAGGCCGCATTTTTGCGGCGTTTCAACCAAGAACGATGCTGCAACGCAGTGCTAGCGCTCGACAGTCAGCGCGATCCCCATCCCACCACCAATGCACAATGTCGCCAAACCCTTCTTGGCGTTGCGCTTGCCCATCTCGAACAGCAAGGTGGTCAAGATGCGCGCGCCCGATGCCCCGATGGGATGACCGATGGCGATGGCGCCGCCATTGACGTTCACCTTGGCCGGATCCCAGCCCATGTCCTTGTTGACGGCACAGGCCTGGGCGGCGAAGGCCTCGTTGGCTTCCACCAGGTCCAGATCGGAAGCCTTCCAGCCCGCCTTTTGCAGGGCCGCACGCGAGGCCGGGATGGGACCGGAGCCCATCACCTTGGGATCCACGCCCGCCTGCGCCCAGCTGGCAACGCGCGCCAGGGGCGTAAGACCGCGGGCGGCGGCCTCCTTGGCGCTCATCAGCACCAGGGCAGCGGCGCCGTCATTGAGGCCCGAGGCATTGCCCGCGGTCACGGAGCCTTCCTTGGCGAAAGCAGGCTTCAAACTGGACACCGCCTCATAGGTTGCGCCGTCGCGGATATATTCGTCGCTATCCACGATGGTGTCGCCCTTGCGGCCCTTGACGGTGACGGCGGCGATCTCATCCTTGAACTTGCCGGCCTTCCTGGCGGCCTCCGCCTTGTTCTGCGAGGCCACCGCGAAACGATCCTGTTCCTCGCGGGTGATCTGCCATTGATTGGCGACATTCTCGGCGGTCATGCCCATGTGATAGCCGTTGAAGGCATCCCACAGCCCGTCGCGGATCATGGTGTCGATGAATTGCAGATCGCCCATTTTCTGACCGGCGCGCAAATAAGCGGCATGGGTGGACAGGCTCATGGATTCCTGACCGCCCGCGACCACGATCGCGGCGTCGCCCTGAATGATCGCCTGCGCGCCCAGTACCACGGTGCGCAAGCCCGAACCGCACACCATGTTGATGCTCCAGGCCGGAGCGCCGATGGGGATGCCGGCGGCGATGGAGGCCTGGCGGGCCGGATTCTGTCCCTGGGCGGCGGTCAGTACCTGACCCAGGATGACTTCGCTGACGTCCGCGGCCGCGACCTTGGCGCGCTCAAGCGCTGCCCGGATGGCGACCTCGCCCAGTCTGTGGGCGGGCACGGCGGCGAAGGCGCCACTGAACGACCCCACCGGGGTGCGAGCGGCCGAAACGATGACGACATCTTCCATGGGAGAACCTTTTCGTTGGCGGAATTTTGCTTATTGCCGCGCGCAAAATGCCGCGAACGCGCGCATTGGTAAACAGTCGTAAAAATAGCTTTATATTTCAATCAGTTGACATGGTTTTGACAAACTATCGGGTGTTGCGCCTGCTAAATGACGCTGGACTCCCGCGCTGCGGGGTGGTGTCCTTATGGCCATCAGACGCCAGCAATTTGGCGTGTATACAGCGCGGAAAGCTGGGGGAAAGCACGTGTCGGAAGAAAAAAGCAAAAACGAAGGGCCGGTCGTCATCAAGAAGTACGCCAACCGGCGGCTCTACAATACCCAAACCTCTTCCTATGTAACGCTGGATCATCTGGCGGCCATGGTGAAGGAGGGAACCGAATTCGAGGTGCAGGACGCGCGCACCGGCGAGGACATCACCCGCCCTGTCCTGACCCAGATCATTTTCGAGGAAGAAGCCAAGGGCCAGTCGCTGCTTCCCATCAAGTTTTTGCGCCAGCTGATCCGTTTTTACGGCGACAGTTTGCAGGCTTTCGTGCCCGGTTATCTGGACATGAGCATGGACGGTTTCACCAAGAACCAGGGCGCCATGCGCGATCGCATTGCCGAGGCGCTGGGCGGCGGCAATCAGATGGTGGAAAACCTCACCCGCCAGAACCTGCAGATGTTCGAGAACGCCATGGCCATGTTCGCGCCGTTTGGCGCCGCCGCCAAGGGCGGCGAGACAACCGCCAAATCGGCGGCCAAGCCGACCGAAGACATCGCCGATCTCAAGGAAGAGATGGAGGCGATGCGCAGACAGCTTGCCGAGTTGAGCCAGCGCAAGTGAATTTTGCGGTGCGCAAGGGCGGCTTGGCAATCGCCCTTGTCGCCTTGGCGGGCTGTATCGGGCCCATGACCACGCGCGAGGCGCAAGACATTGCCCATGCGCGGCTGACAAAATATTGCAACGGCCGCTGCGGCGCCCTCACCTTGGCCCATACCCAGCAGCTCAAAAATCGCTGGCTGGTGGATTTCGAAGCCCCGCGCCAGAAGTTCACCGTCATTGTCGAAAATGACGGCAACGCCAAGGTCACGACTTGGGATAAGTGACATGGCGCTAAAGCGCCATGTCATCCCCGGCGAGCCGCGCCCAGCGGCGAGGGAAGGGGATCCAGCTTCTTATTTATCCCACTTCGGGTCTATCAGCGGTTCGCCAAAAAAGAACCCCTGGAAGTAATCGACGCCGAAATTCTGCAACAGCGCGGCATCGTCTTCCGAACCGACCCATTCGGCCACCGTCTTGATGTCGAAGCTGCGCGCCAGGCCCACCAGGGTGCGCACAAACACCTGATTTTCCGGCGACTGGCTGAGATCCTTCACATAGGAGCCGTCGATCTTGACGGTATCGACGTGCAGCATCTGCAGATTGCGGAATGAGGTATAACCGGCGCCGAAATCGTCGATCGCCACGCGCACGCCCAATTCATGCAGCTGGGAAACGAACTGGGCATTCTCCTCGAAATGATGCAGCGCCGCGGTCTCGGTCAGTTCCACGATCAGGCGGGGCGCGACCGCCTTTTCGGCGCGGATATAGTCCACGAATTCCTGCAGCCAGGCCGGGTCGGACGCCGCCGTGCCCGAAACATTGACCGCCAGCGAAATGTCGGCGTGCGCCTTGAGGGTGGCGATCGCGGCTTCCAGCGCGAAGCGGTCCACCAAATGCACAATGCCCATCTGTTCGGTCGCCGGCACGAAGTGACCGGCGGCCAGGATGCTGCCATCGGGTTTGATCATGCGCAGCAGGCATTCATAATGCGACACCTTGCGCGAACGCGCCGCCACGATGGGCTGGTAGGCAAGCTTCAGGCGGTTTTCCTTCAGCGCCAGCACGACCTCGTCAGCGATCTGCATCTGGCGCAGACGCGCGGTCTCGCGCTGCGGCGACAGCTGATAGGCGGCGAAACCGTCCCGGCCGTTGGCGCGCGCCTTGTCCAGCGCCTGTTCGGCACGCAGCATGGCTTCCTGGCTGGTGGAGGCGGCTTGCGGCAGCCAGACGGCGCCGACGGAGCAAGTGGCTGCAACAAGTCCGCTGCGCGATTCAATCCCGCTGGCGCGCACAGCGGCGCGCAGCCGGGTGGCGACAATGGCGATCTCATGCTCGCGGCAATTCTTGAGCAGAACGCCGAATTTGTTGCCGGCGGTGCGGCCGATCACATCGCTGCCGCGCAGGGTGCGGGCCAGACGTTCGCCCACGCCCAGGATCACCTCGTCGCCGGCGTCGAAACCGAAACTGTCATTGATCATCGCCAACCGGTCGACCGAGGCGACCAGGAAGGCGCAATTGCGGTTTTCCGCCTTGGCGGATTCGATCGCCTGGGACAATTCCTCGCGCAGCGCGTTGCGGTTGAGATGGCCGGTCAGTTCATCGCGTGTCGCCAGATAGCTCAGACGGCGCACTTCGCGCGACCGTTCGGTGGTGTCGCGCATCAGCCCGACCAGCCGCACGGTGCGCCCGCCGGCATCGGGCGTGCGCACGCCGCTCAGGGTGAAGTTGACGGCGCCGAGCGCACTGGCGATTTCGATATCGGCGACAAAGGACGCGGACGCGCCATCGCGGCTATCCAGCACGGCTTGGAGTTCGCCGCGCCGCTCCGGCATAATGCCGTCCAGAAAGTTGCGCGCGACCGCGGAGTCCAGATGCTGGGGCAGAATGTCGGTGGCGCCTTCCCAATGAATGACGCCCGCGGTCGTGTCCCAATCGAATGCGGCGCAGCCCGCGGCCTGGGCCGCCATAAGCAACCTAAGCTCGTTTTCCAGCGTACTGAGCTGAACAACCTGGTTTGGCTTCTGCAACGCAACTTTAGACACAACCACCATCCCCCGGGCCGGTTTCTCCAGCCCTTGTGGGTGCCAATATGGCGGGTGCGAACTTAAGAAAGCGCAAAACCAATGCTCCACCGATCCTGGAACAAGACTTGCGTTTTAGGTTGGTATGCGTGTGACCACACACATTGATGCCATGAGAAGTGCAGGCCTCAAGACACTGGCCGCGTTGCCGCGCGTGTGCGAAAAATCAAGCGCTTCCAGCACTTTGGGCCGCGACCAGCAAGACCTTAACGCCGAGACGCGCCCCGCCACCGCCGCATTGCGCGTCGAGCTTGTGTGCCAGGACGAGACGCAAGGATTCGATCCATTTTGGGACGGGCCAAAATTGCTGCCGGCTTTTGTCGCCCAGGTGCTGGGCCAGTTGATGGCCGAACGGCGCGACAGCCATGTGGCGCTGGAGACCGCCTATGGCCGCGCGAGCAATCCGCGCATGGCGCTATTGCTGGATCGCAAGAGCTGATTTTTCGCGCCACGGCTTCGCCAGTCCCACCAGGGCTGCGGCACACAGAAGAAGCAATCCAGCCTCAGCGCCCTGCTCCAGTACGATCAGCGCCACACCCAACAAGGCTGTGCCCGCCAGAACGGGCATGGCCGCACCTGCGTTCAAGGCAGCCCCTATGATGGCCAGGCTTGCCAGCATCACCGGCGCCAGCGCCAGCAGGCCATAGCCCCACAGCATGGCGCCCAGCCCGCCGGCAAGGCCCGCGATCAAGGCCAGACAAGCGGCAAAGACGGGCAAGGGCGCAGCGAAGCGGGCCAGCGCCGCGATCATCAGCGCAGCGGCGGCAAGCGGCAGCAGAAGAAGAATGGCGATGCCGGAGGTTCCGAGCGGAACCGACGCCGCAAGCGCGGCGAACAGCACGGCACAAAAGCGCAGATACAGCCGCGCCCGGGCGCGCAAGCCCTCGGTCATCAACCAGGAACCCGCACTGGCGATAAACAGAGCGCCCGCAGCCAGAAGGTCGAGAGAATCAAAAGCCATCCGCAGCAAGATACCCCAGATGGCGCTTGCGGTTTATGCAGCCAGAAGATTGCGCAAGACGTAGGGCAGAATCCCGCCGTTCTTGAAATAGGCCACTTCGTCCGCCGTCATGATCATCAGGCGCAGCGGCATATTGAAGGTGGAACCATCGGGCAGATGCACGATGGCGCCCATCTGCTGGCGCGGCTTCAGATCGCCCGACAGGCCCGGAATATCCACGACCTCGCGACCCGTAATGCCGTAATCCTTGCGCGTCTTGCCCGCCTCGAAACAGAAAGGCGCCACCCCCATGCCGATCAGATTGGAGCGGTGGATGCGCTCGAAGCTCTCGGTGACCACGGCGCGCACGCCCAAAAGCTTGGGACCCTTGGCGGCCCAATCGCGTGACGATCCGGTGCCATATTCCTTGCCGCCGAACACCACCGTGCCGTGGCCATCCGCCTTGTAACGCTGGGCGGCATCGAAAATGGACATGGTTTGGCCTGCTGCGCCGGGGCGGGCGTAGTAGACGGTGTTGCCGCCTTCGGCCCCGCCCATCATCTCGTTGCGGATGCGGATATTGGCGAAGGTGCCGCGCTCCATCACTTCATGATTGCCGCGGCGCGAGCCATAGGAATTGAAATCCTTTTGCGCGACCTGGCGTTCGGACAGATAGACGCCGCCCGGCGCCGTCGGCTTGATGTTGCCGGCGGGCGAGATGTGGTCGGTGGTGATTGAATCGCCGAACACCGCCAGCACGCGCGCGCCCTTGATCTCCTCGACCGGCGCGGGCTTGATCCTCATGCCTTCGAAATAGGGCGGGTTCTTCACATAGGTTGAACCCATCTCCCACTGATAGGTCTGGCCCTTGACCAGCTTGACCTTCTTCCAGTTGGCGTCGCCGTTAAACACATTGCCGTAGCGCTTCTTGAAGCTGGCGGGTTTGACCGCTTTGGCGATCGCAGCCGAGATTTCCTTGGGCGACGGCCAGATATCCTTGAGATAGACCGGCTCATCTTTCTGGTCATAGCCCACCGGCTCCCTTGTCAGATCCATATTGACCGATCCGGCCAGCGCATAGGCCACCACCAGCATCGGCGATGCCAGATAGTTGGCGCGGACCTGGGGATGAACGCGGCCTTCGAAATTGCGGTTGCCCGAAATCACCGCGGCTGCGACCAGATCGGCCTCGGTGACGGCTTTGGCCACCGCGTCCGGCAGTGGCCCGGAATTGCCGATGCAGGTGGTGCAGCCATACCCGGCCAGGGTGAAGCCCAGCTTGTTCAAAGGTTTGTCCAGGCCCGCTTTGGCCAGATAGTCGGTGACGACCTGCGAGCCCGGCGCCAGCGAGGTCTTCACCCAGGGGCGCACTTTCAGGCCGCGCTTGACCGCCTTCTGCGCCACCAGGCCCGCTCCGATCATCACACTGGGATTGGAGGTATTGGTGCAGGAGGTAATGGCGGCGATCACCACATCGCCGTGCCCGATGGTGACTTCGCTGCCGTCCAGCTTGGCGCGCTTGTTGGCGCTATCTTCCTTCTTGAAGGTGGTCATCAGATGTTCGGCGAAATTGCCGGAGATGCCCGACAGCGCCACCCGGTCCTGGGGCCGCATCGGACCGGCCATGCACGGCTCAACACTGGTCATATCCAGCGACAAGGTATCAGTGAACACCGGATCGGCCGACTTGGCGGTGCGCCACAGGCCCTGCGCCTTGGCGTATTTTTCCACCAGCGCCACGCGCGCGGGCTTGCGCGCGGTATTCTTGAGGAAGCGCACGGTTTCCGCGTCGATGGGAAAGAAACCGCAGGTGGCGCCATATTCCGGCGCCATGTTGGCCAGGGTGGCGCGGTCTTCCAGCGTGAGTTCGTCCAGGCCCGGACCGTAATATTCCACGAACTTGCCCACCACGCCCTTCTTGCGCAGCATCTGGGTGACGGTCAGCACCAGATCGGTGGCGGTAACGCCTTCGCGCAGCTTGCCGGTCAGCTTGAAGCCGACGATCTCCGGAATCAGCATGGAGATGGGCTGGCCCAGCATGGCGGCTTCCGCCTCGATGCCGCCCACGCCCCAGCCCAGCACCGCCAAGCCGTTGATCATGGTGGTATGGCTGTCGGTGCCCACCACGGTGTCGGGGAACGCAACCTCAACAGTCTTTTTGCTCTTGAGGTCCTTGGCCTTGCGGGTCCAGATCGTTTCGGCGAGATATTCCAGATTGACCTGGTGGCAGATGCCGGTGCCGGGCGGCACGACGCGGAAATTCGCAAACGCCTGCTGGCCCCAGCGCAGGAAGGTATAGCGTTCCTTGTTGCGCTCATATTCGACGGCGACGTTTTTCTTGAAGGAATCCTTCTTGCCGAAATTGTCGATCATCACGCTGTGATCGATCACCAGATCCACTTCGGCCAGCGGGTTGATCTTCTGCGGATCGCCGCCCAGCGTCTTCATGGCATCGCGCATCGCCGCCAGATCCACCACCGCCGGCACGCCGGTCAGATCCTGCATCAGCACGCGCGCGGGCCGAAAGGCGATTTCGCGGTCGGAGGTGCGCGTCTTGGCCCAATCGGCCACCGCCTTGATGTCGTCCCGGGTGACGGTGCGGCCGTCTTCATGGCGCAGCAGGTTTTCCAGCAGCACCCGCATGGAATAAGGCAGCCTGGAAATGCCCTTCAGACCGTTCTTCTCCGCCGCGGCGAGGCTGAAAAAGACATAGCTCTTGTTGCCGACCTTGAGCGTCTTGCGGCACTTGAAACTGTCCAGGCATTGCATCGCGAAAATCCCCTTGCGGTAGGGTTAAGATGGAGTCCCGTTTAGTCATAATCCGGCCCAAAAGGAAGGCGCGACATGGTCTCACCCCGGCTTTGCGCGCGGTTTCCTGTGGCAGTGGGGGCCACCGGTTTCGCGGGGCGCTCGCCTGCAAAAGCCCCATAGGGGCTTTTGCGGACGGCTCGCGGGCTTAAAATTGCCCTATTGGGATGGCATGTTTGCATGTCACGAGGGGGCAGTGACGACCACCAGCCGACGCGGCAACGACCGCCACGAGATGCGCACTTTGAAAACGGTATTCACATTTCTGGCTGCGTTGCTCGCAAACCAGTCGCTGGCTTGGGCACAGATCGATCCTGGCCCCGGTGTGCCACCAGGCATGGCATCGCGGCTGGTGGCGGAGCGCATGAGCACGGTCCAGCCCGGCCGCTACAGCGCCGGCGAGAACGGTGTTTTCATCCTGGAACCCTATGGGACGGCCAAGTATCTGCTGCGCTTTGTGGGGCATGCGGAAAATTTTGTGCTGACGGTGGAGCGTGCTTCGCTGGGCGCCAAGCTGCTCAAATATGACACCGGCACGATGGCGCTCAGGGTCTCGGTATGGGGCGGGCTGACACTTTACACCCAAGACGCACCCCAGGGTGCGCCCGCCACCTATCAGGGCGCGGCACCCCCGTCCCAGACCCTGGCCATTTCTGGTGGCGAGCTGCAGACCGCTGTCAACGACGAAGCCAACCATCTGACCTATGTTCAGAATATCGCGCTCAAATTTTCGGCGGACCCGGCCGTGCTGGCAGCGGACCCGGAAACACGCGGCCGTGCTTTCGATGCCCTGACCAATGCGGCCTTGGGCATTGAGCGTTTCCTGGCCGCGACACCGACCGCGCGCCAGGTTTTGGCCAAGCGCGTCAACAGCGTGAAGGTGGCGGAAGGCGGCAAGCCCACCATCGCGCTGGTGGGGCAGACCTTGCTGGTCAGCTTCGTCCCCGGCGAAGCCCATGAGGGCCATGCCTCGTCACTCGCTATCCAGCAGGAGCTTGCCAAGTTGCTGGCCCTGACGCCCCGCGACGTGGCGATCAAGTAATTCCATTCTTCCCCCTCCATCAAGGAGAGGGGGAAATTTAGATTACTTGCTCATCACCGTGATGCGGCCGACGCTGGTGTCGCCCGCGATCAGATTGTCCTTCGGATCGAACACCCAATAGCTCGCCTCGGTGAACTGGCCGGTGCCGGCGCCCATGCCGTTGCCCACCGCGCCCAAGACCTTGCCGTCGCGGTTCAGCTTGAGGAACTGGCCGTCCTGGCCCGACGCCATCCAGGGATTGCCCTTGTGGTCGAAGTTGAGGGCGCAGACCAGGTTCTTCGTCTGCAAGGTCTTCACGAAGCGGCCGTCCGCCGTATAGACCACGATGCGATATTGTTCGCGGTCGCCGATCCACACATCGCCATTGCTGGGATCGATGGCGAAACCGTGGGTGGAGTCGAACTTGCCCTGCCCCACTTCATTGCCGAAAAATTGGCCGACGAACTTGCCGTCCTTGGTCAGGTGAATGACCCGCGCCACACCTTCCTGGTTGGCGGGATCGGGGCTGTCGACATCGTTGGGGCTTTCATTGGCATGGCCTTCGGCGATGTAGAGATCGCCGTTGGGCGCAAAGGCCACCATCACCGGCTGCCACAGCAGGCGCTGACCCTTGTCCTCGACCCAGTCGCCGCGCTGGCCCTTGGTGCCGATGGTCATCAGCAGCTTGCCGTCGGGCGACAGCTTCATCACGGTCGCCTGGCCATTGTCGGTGATCCAGACATTGTCGTCCTTGTCCACCGCCATGCCATGCGCCTTGTCCTGGTGGCCGATCACGCTTTCGGGCACTTCCAGCACCAGTTTGTGATCGGGCGCGAACTTCATCAGCTGCACCACGCCGGCGGGGCTGCGCTTGAACGCCCAGAGATACCCTTTGGAATCCAGCGCCACCGACGGCAGGCCGCCGATCCCCTTGGGCATCACATAGGGATAGGAAAACTTGTAGCCCATGGTCTGGTCCCACAACACGCGGGCCATCTGGCCGCGCGCCGCGCCGCCCTTGCGGCCGCATACCGGCGAATGGCTGCATTGCGGGCCGGCATCACCGCCCGGCACCCGCATGCGCTGGGGCCGCTGGTCGCGCGGAATGATGTTCACGGTGCCATCGGGCTCCACCAAGGTGAAGCCGGTGGGATCGGGAAAGGAGGGGGCAAGCTTCCAGGCGGGTGTGCCGTCATGCGCCGGCTCACTTTGAATCCTCAGGCGGCTGGCCTGGCTGAACGCCGCCGTGCTCATCAGGCCAAGCGCCAGCGCCGTGACTGCGAAAATGTGCTTTCTCATGGAACCATCCCTGGAATTTTGTTGGTCTTGTTGGCACCACGATGCGCGGCTCGTGCGTGCGGCGTCAACGGGCAAAGCGGCACAGTTATCAGTGTGCAGCGCAATAATTACATGGCGGTTTTGGACATCCAATCCGTCGTGCCACATGCCCGCTGCGCGGGCGTTCGGCCGGGAAAAGCTCCACTGGAGCTTTTGCTCATCCGCCTCACGGCTGGAACCCCTCCGGTGCGAGCTCGAATTTCGAGAATTCAAACCCTGGTGCCACCGTGCACCCGACCAACGTATAGTCACCCAGGCTCTCCGCCGCCTGCCAGGCGCCGGCCGGCACCACGATCTGCGGGACCTGCGCCTCGTCAATGTTTGAGCCCAACACATAACGTCGTTTGCCGATATGGAGCTCCAACGGCGCGCCGCGATAGAAATGCCAGACCTCCGCGGCATCCACCCGGTGCCAGCGCGAAACCTCACCCGCCTTGAGAAGAAAATAAATCGCGGTGGAATGGCCGCGGCCTTCGCCGTCCGGTCGATCCCGAAATGTTTCGCGGAAGTGTCCGCCTTCGGGATGCGGCGCCAGATCGAGCAGTGCGATGAGTCTGTCGGCCTCACTACTCATTCGCTGCCGCTCATTCGCTTAACGTTCGGCCCACTACTCATTCGCTGCCGCTCATTCGTTTAACGCTCGGCCCCGACATGGCGCACTCACGCCGCCGGGCGCAGACGCGCCCCGCGCGATGCCATGGCCGCCATGGCGGCGGCGATAGCACGCGCATCATCCAGCGCATTGTGCGCCCGGCCCGCAAAAGGCACCCCCAGCGCGGGCGCGAGATCGCAAGACAGCATCCCGCGCGGATCCACGCCCAAGGCCGCGAACCAGCCGCGCAGGTCATAAAACACCGGCAGGGCGCGCGTCCCGGTCATGCCATAGAGGCGGATATTGTGTTCCAGCACACGCTCGTCATGTCCGAAGGCCGCGATGGGGCCCTCGCCGGCAAACGCCAGAAAACGTGCATAGCCGAGAGCGAAATCTTCGCCCTGCCGCGCGACGCGATCGCTGGTGATGCCGGTGAGCTTCTCGAAGTAAGGCGACAGAAGCGGATTGATGCGCGGGCGCAGCAGAATTTCGAACTCGTCCAGGACGGCAAAGGAGTCGGCGTCGAGCTTGACCGCGCCGATCTGCACGACTTCCTTGAATTCGCCCGGCGTCAGCCAGTGCCGCGCCATGGAGCATTCCCAGGCGGTATATTCCAGGTCGAAAATAGTGATCGACGCCAACCGCATGCTCCGACTGTCCGCACGGGCACGAATCATCTACTGGTGCCCATTAATACATTGTTCAGCATGCGCTCCTAACGCTCAGACCAACAATAAAAGCACGCGGAGGTGTTACTTGGCTCTCGCCGATCTGCAACCGGCCGGCACGCTTTTCGATCCCGCGCGCTTTGCAAGATCCGGCAGCGACAAGGGCCGCGCCGTTCCCCATGAAGCCCTTGCCCGTCTGTCCATGCTGCGCGGCGAAGCCGGCCACACCATGCAGCTTCTCCAATTCCTGGCCCGCTCGCCCCAGGCTTGCCTGATCGTGATGCTGGCCGGCGCCGTGACCTTGGTCTTGACGTCTCAGGCCATCAGCAACGCCACCCTGAAAGGCGAATTTTGCTGGGCGCTGTCTGTCCTAACCGGCATTGTCGCCATCACCCGGAACTATATACGCAGCTATGCCAGCAGCCCCAGGCACGTGCCGCTGCGCCAAGCGGCTTCAGAGCTGCGCCTGCTCCTTCTCTATACGGGCGCGGCCTGGGGCATGGGCGCCTTTCTGGTGCTGCCGGACCAGCCTGCGCTGGTCCTTCTGGCCTTTGCCGCCGTGCCCAGCCTGGCGCTGAGCCTGCTGCTGAAGGATGCAAAAGGGGCCGCCGCCTTCGGCGCCCCGGTGACGCTGGCCTGTGCCGGCGCGGCAATATTGGCGGCGAGGCCGCTCGCCCTCGCCGCCACCCTCCTGGTTGCTGGAATCCTGACCTGCTGCCTGTCGATGCTGCAAAGCGCCATGGCTGCGCACCCACCGCCGGACCTGGCATCGCGTTGATGCGAGTGGCGGTGCGTCTGTCGCCGTCCTATTGTACCCAAGCGCTTCAATCACCGCGTTTTGTCCCACGAGGCTCCCATGACCGTGATGACCGCGATCCGTTCCGCCGAGACTGAGGAAGCAAAAAGCGCGGCGGACCGCATCGCCCAGGCCCGTTCCTTGTTGCCGGTGGATACGGAGCTGTTTCGCTTTTTCGATGCGCTCTACGCCGGCGCGATGCCCGACGATATCCTGCGCGCCCGCGCCGACCAGCTGGCGGCGCTGGCCATGGCGCTGCAGACCGAAGCCGGCAAACGGGCCAGGGGCGCCGCCCATGTCGTGGCGCTGGACCTCAGCCAGGAAACGGTACTGGTCGGGATCAATGACGACCGGCCCTTCCTGTTTGACTCCACGCTCCAGGCGGCCATGGCCGGCGGAGCCCGCATCCGGGCCGCGTTTCACCCCATCCTGGAACTGGACGGCGTGCTCACCAGCGTCATCGCCCTGGTGTGTGATGCGATCCCTGAGGAAACACGCCGCAAACTCATCGCCTCCCTTCGCGACACCTTTGCGCAAGGCGCGCTTGCGGTGCGCGACTGGAAACCGATGCTGGCGCGGCTGGCTGCCGCCCATGCCGACCTGTCCCGCAATCCGCCTCAGATCGCCGGCCGGCGCGTCGACATCAGCGAAGATCTCGCCTTTCTGGACTGGCTGGCGGACAACCACTTCACCCTGCTGGGCGCACGCGATTATGCCCTGGGCAAGGACGGCGCCAACGGCGTGCTGGAGCCCATAAAGGGCAGCGGGTTGGGCGTTCTCTCCGATGAACATACCCGTGTGATACGGCGAGGCGGGGAGCGCGGCGGCCTGACATCCGAGGTCCGCGCTTTTCTGAATTCGCCGGAGCCGATCATCGTCACCAAGAGCGCCACGCGAAGCCTGGTGCACCGCCGCGCCCATATGGATTATATCGGCATCAAGACCTTCGATCCCAATGGCGCCTTTGTCGGCGAGCGCCGCTTTGTCGGTCTTTTCACGTCCAGTTCCTATTCCGCGCAGCCGCGCAGCGTTCCGCTTCTGCGCCGCAAGATCGAAGCGGTCATGGCCCATGCGGGATTGGCGCCGGCCAGTCACGACGGCAAGGCGCTCAGCCATATCCTGGACACGTTCCCGCGCGACGAACTGTTTCAGGTCTCGGCCGATGAACTTTATGTGATCGCCACGGGCATCCTGCGCATGGGCGGGCTGCCGCGTCTGAAACTGTTTCTGCGCTTCGACCGCTTCGACCGTTTCGTCTCCGCGCTATTGCTGGCGCCGCGCGACCAGATCAATGCCCAGGTCCGGGGCGATATTCATGCCCTGCTGGCCAAATCATTCGACGGCCGCGCCAGCGCCTTCGAGGCGGCGGTGGATGATAGCCCCCTGGTGCGGCTGCATTTCATCATCGGGCGCAACGATGGGCCGCTGCCCAAGGTCGAGGTGCGCGAGCTGGAGCGTCAGATTTCCGCGCTGGTCACGACCTGGGATGATCATCTCACCGACGCGCTGTGCGCCGCCCATGGCCGCGGCGAAGGCCATTCACGCCTGACCGCGCTGGCCCCGCATTTTTCACCGGGCTATCGCGGCGCCTTTCCCGCCCATGAGGGTGCCCGCGACCTGGCCATGCTGGAGGAGATGACGTGCGCCAAGGACGCGATGAACGTGCGGGCGCGCGTCTGGCGCCGGGAAGACGACGCCGCGGCCGCGCTGCGGCTCAAGCTTTATGTTCTGGGCGAAGTGCTGCCGCTGTCGGCGTCGCTGCCGGTCTTCGAGAATCTGGGGCTGAAAGTGATCGCCGAGGATTCCTATCCCGTCTCCTTCAACAGCGATGGCGGCTGGCGTCAGGAAGCGGTGGTGCTGGACTTTTCCATGGAGCGCGCCGACGGCCTGCCCGTGAAGCTCGATGAGATCCGCAAACCCGTTGAAGACGCTTTCCATGCGGTTTTGCGAGGGCAGGCCGAGAGCGACGATTTCAACCGGCTGGTGATCGGCGCGCGCCTGGAGTGGCGCGACATCACCGTCCTGCGCGCCGTGGGCAAATATCTGCGCCAAGCGGCGATGACCTTCTCTCTGGCTTATATGCAGCAAGCTCTGGTGCGCAATCCCGACGTGGCGGCCCTGCTGGTGGCCCTGTTTTATACCCGCAACGACCCTGACTCATCGAAGGACGGCTCATCGAAGGATCGCGCCGCCGAAGTCGCCGAGATCGAAAAACGGATCGCGGCGGCGCTGAAGGATGTGCCTTCGCTGGACGATGACCGCATCATTCGCCGCTTCAAGAATGTGATCGACTCGGTACTGCGTACCAACTTCTTCCAGACAAGCCCCGATGGAAGCCACCGCCCGGCGATGGCGATGAAATTCGATTCCGCCAAGCTGGACGAGCTTCCCGCACCGCGCCCCTGGCGTGAAATCTTCGTCTATGCGCCCGCCCTGGAAGGGGTACATTTGCGCTTCGGGCGCATCGCGCGCGGCGGCTTGCGCTGGTCCGACCGGCCCGAGGATTTCCGCACCGAAATACTGGGCCTGGTGAAGGCGCAGCAGGTCAAGAATGCGGTGATCGTGCCGGTGGGCGCCAAGGGCGGCTTTTTCCCCAAGCTGATGCCCACAAGTCCCACGCGCGAGCAGTTCATGGAAACCGGCGTCGCGGCCTACAAGACCTTCATCAATGCCTTGCTGGATGTCACCGACAATCTGGACAGCAACGGCGAGATCGTTCCACCCCCCGATGTGCTGCGCCCGGACGGCGACGATCCCTATCTGGTGGTGGCGGCGGACAAGGGCACCGCCACCTTCTCCGACATCGCCAACGGTATCGCGCTGGAGCGCGGCTTCTGGCTGGGCGACGCCTTCGCCAGCGGCGGCAGCGTCGGCTACGACCACAAGAAGATGGGCATCACCGCGCGCGGCGCCTGGGAAGCGGTCAAGCGCCACTTCCGCGAACTGGGCACCGACATCCAGTCCACCGATTTCACCGTGGTGGGCGTCGGCGACATGTCGGGCGATGTGTTCGGCAACGGCATGCTGCTCTCCCGCCATATCCGCCTGGTGGCGGCTTTCGATCACCGTCATATTTTCCTGGACCCGAACGCAGACGCGGCCGCCAGCTTTGACGAACGCGAGCGGTTGTTCGCGCTGCCGCGTTCCAGCTGGGACGACTACGACAAGGCCCTGATCGGCAAGGGTGGCGGGATCTTCGCCCGCAGCCTGAAGGAAATCCCCCTGTCCCCTGAAGTGAAAGCCTTGATTGGCAGCGACGCCGACAGCTTGCCGCCGCCTGCCCTGATCAACGCCCTGCTGAAGGCCAAGGTCGATCTGTTATGGTTCGGCGGCATCGGCACCTATATCAAGGCGTCATCGCAATCCCAACAGGACGCGGGCGACCGCGCCAATGACAATTTGCGCATCACCGGCGGCGAGGTGGGCGCCAAAGTGGTGGGCGAAGGCGCCAATCTGGGCGTGACGCAACTGGGGCGCATCGAAGCGGCGCGAGCGGGCGTGCGCATCGACACCGACGCGGTGGACAACAGCGCCGGCGTGGACACGTCGGATCACGAAGTCAATCTCAAGATTCTGCTGGGCGGGCCGGTGATGCGCGGCGCCCTGAGCGAAGAACAGCGCAACGCCCTGCTCGCTTCCATGACCGACGATGTTGCCGCCCATGTTCTGGCCGACAATTACAACCAGACCTTGGCGCTGTCGGTCGCAGAATCGCACGGGGCCGCCGATCTCGATGCCCATGGCCGGCTGATGCGCGACCTGGAGGTGCGCGGCAAACTGGCCCGCACAGTCGAATTCCTGCCCGGCGACGCACAGATCAAGGCCCTGGCCAATGAGGGGCGGGGGCTGACACGCCCTGAACTTTGCGTGCTGCTGGCCTATGCCAAGCTGGACCTCGATGCCGAAGTGTTGGCCAGCCCGCTGCCGGACGATCCCTTTTTTGCATCGCTGCTGGCCGGCTATTTCCCGCCCGCCGCCGTGGCGGCCTTTCCCGAAGAACCGGGGCGCCATCGCCTCAAGCGCGAAATCGTCAGCACCGTCCTGATCAACGCCATCGTCAATCTGGCGGGGCCGCTCTTTGTGCTGCGCACCCGCGAGGTCACCGGCCTTTCCGGTGCGCAGGTGGCGCGCGGTTTTGTGCTCAGCGACGGCGTCTTTGGCCTCTCCGCCCTGAAAGCCCGGATCGATGCCTTGGACCTGCATGTGAGCGCGGGGGTGCAGACGGGTCTTTATGCCGATATCGCCGAACAATATCGCCGCGCCACCCAGTGGCTGCTGACACAGGTGCCGGCGGATACGTCGATCGCCGAAACGGTCGCGCGTTATCGCGCCGGTGTGCAAGCCCTGCGGGAAGTCTATGCGACGACCGCGGACGATGCTACGCGCATCACCGAACTGACCGATGCCGGGGTGCCGGAAGATCTGGCGCGCGACATGGCTTTGCTTGTGCCGTTGGCGGCGGCGTTGGACGTGGCGCTTGTGGCACAGAACACGGGCGCGCCGGCACAAAAGGTCGCGTCCCTCTATTTCGCGCTTGGCGAGAGACTGGGCCTGGACCGGCTGTATGCGCTGGCCGCTAAGTTCTCGCCGCCCGAACACTGGGACCGGCTGGCACTGCGCCGCCTGATGAATGATCTTTCGGCATCCCAACGCAACATTGCCGCCAAGCTTTTGAAGGACGGCACCGATGTGGAGGCTTGGGCGAAGACACAGAGCGAGGCGCTGAAGCGCACGGGCGACTTCCTCAATGCGCTG
>JANYAR010000064.1 GCA_025361185.1 Alphaproteobacteria bacterium
CACCGTGGAGCCGGGGCGGCCCTGCCATTCCTTTCACGCCTATTTCCTGCGTCCCGGCGATCCCAGGGTGCCGATTCGGTATGAGGTCGACCGCTCCCGCGACGGCGCCAGCTTTACCGCCCGGCGGGTTGTCGCCATCCAGCAGGGGCTTCAAATATTCAACCTGGCGGCCTCGTTCCAGCTGGTGGAAAGCGGCTTTGAACATCAGGCGCAAATGCCGGTGGTACCGGACCCACAGGATCTGGAAGACGATCAGCTGCTGCTGCTGCGCGATCCCGGCTTGCGGCCCGACATACGCCAATGGGTGGCACGCGAGCGTCCCTTTGAAACGCGATCGGTGATGGGCAGGGGGTCCTTTGCGAGTTCCGGTGATCGCGCGGCGCGCGCGCCGGTGGATCATATCTGGCTGAAGACACGTGGGGCCGTCCCGGACGGTCCCGATATTCATCGCGCTTTGCTGGCCTATGTCTCCGACATGTCCCTTCTGGATGCCGCGCTGTTGCCGCACGGCAAAAGCATTTTTTCCGATGTGCAGGTCGCCAGTCTTGACCATGCCATGTGGTTTCATCGTCCGTTTCGCGTGGATGACTGGTTGCTTTACGCCCAGGACAGCCCATCGGCTTTTGGCGCGCGCGGCTTCAGCCGCGGCGCGCTTTATGCGCGCGACGGCAGCTTGGTGGCATCAGTGGCTCAGGAGGGTCTCATCCGGCCGCGCCGAAGGTGAAGATTGGGCTCTGTGGCACGTGCAAGCGCCGCGCCGTCAAATTTGCGGGCTATGGGCAACCGCCGGTGGGCGTGCCGATCTGCAGGACGCGGCGCGGCTTTGTGTAGAAATTGTTGGCCATCACGAGCGGCCCGGTGATCACTTTGGAGGTGGGCGAGGCATAGTTATAGGCCACCTCGGCAATGATCACGCTGCCGCCACTGGTCATGAGCGCTTGTGGAAGCGTTACGGTGCTGCCGGCCGTCCGTGTGGCCGGGCTCAGTGTGCCCGATCCCGGTTGTGTGCAGCTCCAGGCCACGGTGCCGGTCAGATGGTTCTGGCCGACGGCGCCGCTGCCGTCGTCGATAACACTGGTAAGACGGATTGTCGGCATGGCGGAGCCTGCCGCAGACGGGTCGTAATAGGGGTACAGGATTGTGCCGGAGGCGCTATAAACATTTCTAACGTCGGCGGTGGTGAGGACGCCGGCCTGGGAAATCAGGTCGGCGGCGGTGCTGGTCATGATCGAAACGTCGGCCCGGCACAGAAGCGCCAGCGAAGTTTCCACCACGCCGAAGAACAGCGTAATCAGGACCGGCAGCAGCAGGGCGAACTCCACCGCGGCGGTGCCGTCCTTGTTGGCCGCGCGCCGCCATGTGGCTCTCAGACGTCCCGCCGATAGTCCTGTCCAACGCGAAGCGCTCATTGTCAGCATCCGCCGGTGGTGGTGGTGTAAGGCTCGTTGCGGAATGCCGCCGCAGTGGCCAGCAAATGATTGTTGCCCGACATGTTGGCCAGCAAAGCGCCTAGAGCGGGCGTGCCCACGGGCCATCTGTAGAAGGCCCGCACCAGCACCACATCGCAGGCATTGCCGACATTGAAGACCGTGAGATTCGGCAGACTATTGGTCCCATCCAGCGGCGAGGAATTGGTTACGCCGGTGAAGCCGGTGGGATAAGCCGTAACATCGAACTCCAGATCGGTGTTGCCGCCGGGGTCCACGGTGCAATTCTGCAGCAGAATCCCCACCTCACCGCATATCTTGTCGCGAAATTGGCTCGCCGTCATCACCACGCAATTGTTGCTGGCGTCGAGCGAGTAGCACGCGGTTTGACCCGTGCGAATTAGGCGCGCGGCATCGTTCACCGCGTTTTGCAGCGCAGACTGGGCGAAGAATATGATGCCCGCCTCAATCGTGCCCATCAGCAGCAGAAAGAAAACCGGCGCCACCATGGCGAACTCGACCGCCACCGAACCTTTGTCGGCGTCGCGGCGCAGGCGCCGGCGAAGCTTCTTGAAACGCATCTGAATCGTCACGGCGATCAAAGCCTCCGATCCGCGTTTTTAAAAGCAAGCGGCAAGAAAGCGAAGCCAAACAGCCCGCCTTGCTCAACAAGAGCTTAAGCATGTCGTTAGAGATTTTGCGGCAGGCCGCACGCGTCAGCCCTTTTGTCATTTGCCTTAACGGTTCGACGGTTTTTGTTAACGATTGCGTTACCGGTTTTGCGGAAAGCAGCAGCATCTTTATGTTTTTTGGCGGAAAATGCCGTCGGGCCGAAGTTGAAATTCACGGGCGGGCACGGGAATGAGAAAATTCGTCACCAAGATGCGCGCCTTCCTGCGCTCCGAGCGCGGCAATGTCGCCATGATGTTCGCTGTTGCGCTGGTGCCGCTGATGATCGGGGCCGGCGCCGGTCTTGATTTCGCGCGCGCCATGCTGGTGCGCCAGCAGATGGGCGAGGCGCTGGATGCGGCCGCGCTGGCGGTTGGATCCAGCAACGGCTTGACTCAATCGTCCGCTCAGGCTCTGGCGCAGAAATATTTTGACGCCAATTATACGGTGGACAAGACCATTTACGGCGCGCCGACCATCAGCATTCCCACCACCGGCTATAACAGCACCGGCTCGGTGACGATCACGGCCACCAACTCCATGCCGACGGTGCTGATGAAGCTCGCCGCTATCTCGTCCCTGCCGGTCAGCATCACATCAAACGTGATCTGGGGCCAAAGCAAATTGTGGGTGGCGCTGGTGCTGGACAATTCCGGGTCCATGTCCAACGGCGACGCCAGCGGCTCGAAGATGAGTGCCTTGCAAAACGCGTCGCATCAGCTTTTGACGATCCT
>JANYAR010000073.1 GCA_025361185.1 Alphaproteobacteria bacterium
GCTCGCCGGGAGGTGTCATGGGCAATTCCCACTTAAACCTGCGACAGTCGCTAGTCATGTAATTTACGTTGATGCCTATGCCAGTAAAGTGGGTACAGGGGCGCTCTCTGAGGCGGAAGCCATACCCGCCAAGTACGGTGGCAATGTCCGCCACCGCCAACACGACAAGCGTCAGAACAATCCTTCGCATCATGGGGAGCAATATTATCCCCAGACCGCCGAAGTGAAAAGGAGGGGTTTTACACCGCTTCTGACCCAAAGCGGACGTTCATCGAGACTGTCACTCGCCACGCTTACTGGCATGACGCAGCAACTACAAGGACGTAAGGTTGGCCGGTTCACGGTAGTTGATGGGGGCAACCAGTGACCGGCGGGATAGACCACGAACTACTCAAACAGCTGCCTGGCGGCCCTGATCTGATCGCGTGGTTTGGTGGCTGCGTGCCATCATTCCACGATGCCGAGATCGTTGAGCTGGCGCTGGATCGCGTTCAATCTTGTTGTCGCATAAAAATACATGCATTTGAGAGGACGCCGGAAACGTATGCCACGGGCCATTACGTGTGCGTGAAGCATGTCGTTGTCACGTTGCGCCTTCTACACGTTATGAATTTGCAGCTCGATGACTTCAATCACCAAAACGCCCTCGATTACTTGGGCATCCTGCGTCAACCCAATGGCAACATACTTTTGACGATGGAACCCTGCTACGGGCTAGGGGGTGAAATCGAAGCCATGGGCCTGGAAATCAGCTTGGAGCCGGGCATACCGCCTGACAGTGTTTACGCCGAACGGGCAGCAGGGACGTCCTAGTTCAATGCGGCGAGATCTTATTTAGGATGGCCACCGAATGACCGCTTTTGGCGCAAAGCGGACATTGGGCAGATTGGGGCGAATGACCGCTTTTGACCCAAAGCGGACATTCCGACTGAGGTGGCCATCGCAATCCAGAAAGAAAAAGCCCCGGAGCATTTGCCCCTGGTTTTTTGTCGAAAGGCCTGCATAGATATTGGTGCCCGACCTTCAATAGGTGGTGCGGCCACCAGAAATATCGAAGGTCGCACCCGTCGAGAAAGAGCATTCGTCGCTAGCAAGCCAGCACACCAACGCAGCGCTTTCTGCGGCTTCGCCCAAGCGTCCCATCGGAATCTTGGATCTCATATAGTCTACCTGGCTCTTCGGCAGCTGGGCCAAGATTGCGCTCTCGAACGTTGCAGGCGTTATGCAGTTCACCAAAATGCCCTTAGTGGCCAGTTCCTTGCCTAAGCTCTTGGTGAAACCAATTACGCCAGCCTTCGAAGCTGAATAAGCCGAGGCATTGGGGTTGCCTTCCTTGCCAGCCACGGACGCAATGTTGACTATACGCCCGTATCCGTTTTCAAACATGTATGGCAGAACCTCCCGGCAGCAATAGAATAACCCATTGAGGTTGACGTCCATTACTCTGAGCCAGCTATCGATGGGAAATTCGATTACGGGAACAGTTGCGCCCGTGATCCCTGCGCTGGCCACCAGGATATCGATTCTGCCCAGTGCGGTGTTGCTTTCCTTGGTCGCTTTGGTCACCGCCTTGTGATCAGAGACATCCAAGGCAAGTGCATAATGAGCCCCGGAACATTTTTTTGCGTCCCCCAATGAATCCGGGTTGATGTCCCAAATAGCGACCTTTCCACCTTCGGCAACGATACGGGTGGCGACCTGAAGGCCCAGGCCTGACGCGCCGCCCGTTACAATTGCCGATTTTCTGTTGAAGCGATTGGCGTACAATGTCTTTTTATTCTCTTAGATGACGTCTAGCGCTTCCGGCAGCCCATCTCTGAATTTCCCGGCAAGGAACCGGCAACCTGCACCCAGCGATTGTGGACGCTGATGAGGGGTACGGCACAGGCGATCCCGGCGGCTTTTCGTAAGAGAATCTCCGCGCTCATCCATGAAGTGCGTCGCTCGAACCAAACCTCACAAATTCAGGCGAACACCTACGCGGTACATGCGGCCAGCGGAGTCATAGAGGCTGGGATTGATGGCGTTGCTATTCGCGGCCGTGGCGGCGACCGCAGGCGGATCAACGTTAGTCAGATTGTCGATCTTGCCGAAAACCTGCCAATGCTCATCCACATTATAGCTGCCGCCGACGGCGAAGTAGAAGGCACCCGGGATGAAGTTGTTGTTGATCGTGGGATTGTTGACGGTCGGCAACGGGCATCCGCTCGTGCACTGGATATATTGCTTGTTGAGGACGCCGTCGCTGATGAACTGCTCAGTAAACGTAACGCTCCATTTGTCGTTGCTGTACGTCTCGTTTCCAAGCGCTTTCCAGAGGGGGGTGACGCCGCTGTTTGCACCGGCGGATTGTTGCGGGAAGGTCCCCAGAACGCCCGACGTCGTCATGAACGAACTCACATGCGTGGCAAGCGCCCGCAGCTTGAACTCGCCAGGAATGCCCCATTCCGGCAGGCTGAAGGTGTAACCGGTTTCCATGTCGAAACCGTCGGTGACCGTGGAGGCCAGATTGAAGGCCGTCGCAATCGCTTGGGTTATTACGGTTGACGGCAAGGCGAGATTGGCGCCTGGCGGGTTGGTGATGATCGCGGCGCAGGCGGAGGCAGTGCCCTGGGCGCAAAGGTCCATGCTCTGCTGTGCGTTAAAGCTGCTGATCTGGCCCTTGAGGGCGATGCGATAGTAATCCAGCGATGCGCTGAAGCCGGGGATCCAGGAAGGCTGGAACACGATACCGACTTCGGTAGTCAGCGCTTTCTCGGGTTTCAAGGTCGTGTTGCCCCTGGCGATATTTTGTATCTGGAAGGGCACCTGCGTAAAGGTGTTCACGACGGTACCAGTGGTAACCGTCTGCGCGGCGAAAAGCTCACTTAGGTTGGGAGCGCGAATGTCGCGTGACTGAAGCGCCCGCAATCGGACGCCGTCGAGGGGTGTTTGCCAGGTGGCGCCGACCTTCCAGGTATTAGCAGAACCGGACGTGCTGTATTGGGCATAGCGTCCGGCGAGGCTCAGGTCGATATCACCCCAGGTGGCGTCCTTCAGGAGTGGGACGACCGTTTCCACAAAGCCTTCGTTCACGTGGTAGCCGCCCACGCCACTGAAGAAGTTGCCGTTAAACCAATTGGCGCCGGTCACGCAATTGAGAAGCGGATCGTTACAGTTCGGGCCGCCCGTAGAGACCGGATCGCCCACAACATAGTAGCTTTCAGTGCGGTGTTCGAAACCAGTTGCCACCGACACCGGGCCGGCCCAGGTGGAAAAAGGTGCGCCGTTCAAGTTGACGCTGAACGCATCTTCCTTGAAGTGGGTATCCTGCAGCGTACCACCCGCCTTGCCATATGGGCCGCCATATAGCCAGTCTTTGGTCGACTGGGAGACTGGCACATTGCCGAACACGTTGTAGGGCACACAGCCTTCTGTCCGGGCGGTGGCGGAACGGCAAACGATTGTACCGTTCGGACCAGCTACCGAATCGATCGCGGCGAAGAAATATGGATTTAGGAATGTACGAACCCGGATCTTGGAGTTCACCTCGCCATGCTGGAAATAGGTGCCCCACGTCCAGTCCGTTCCAAGCATGTCGAAGCTGCCCTCACCGCCCACGACGAAACGGCGCATTGTACGCGCGGTCTTGATGGTGGCGCCGTCGTCGATCGCGCCGTTGTCGGTGCCGATCTGGAAGGAATTAATGTTGTTGGTTATGCAAGCCTGATTGATGGAGGCGGGAAGGTTGGCATTTGGTCCCGCCAGATTGTTCGCGGCACCGCCGGACAGCGCAGCAAGCTGAGCTCCAGTAGGCCCGTTGCCGCAAAAGACATTTTGGCCACCAAAAATTGGGATGTTTCTCACCGAGCGGTTCGATGTGTGTGCTTCGCCGAAGTTCGCGGTCGCAAAAATGTTGATCTTGTCCGTCAGCTCAAACGAAATGCGAGAGTAGAGGCTGACGCGGCTCAGAGGGCTGATGTCGGTGATGCCGCCGCCGAAGGCACCGCTGGTGTCGCCGCCGATGCACCATGGTGAAAGGCAGTTGGTGACAGCGCCACCGGCAGCGGCCTTGGTGGGGACGCCCTGCAAGCCATTCGGCCCGACACCGTATTGGAATTGAACGGGTGTGCCATTGTCGCCAAAGGCGGTGCCTTGCAACGGACCGGTGGTGATGATGCCGTATTTGCCCTGGAGGAAGGGCTGCGCATTCGCGGCGACATTGTATTGCGGCAATCCTGCCGGCGTGGCGGCGATGCTGTATCTGAGCTGCGCCGTCGAGGTGAACCATTTGCGCCCGCCGGGACCTTTGCCTACGCCGTATTCTCCCACCCCGACGCCCGCCTCATAGTCATATTCGGCAGAGCCTTCTATATGACCCCGCCCGCCCGCGAAACTCGTGCCGGCGGCCATCTGAAACAGGCCGTTCTGGTTATCGCCATAGGTCGAAATGCCGCCCTGCACATCGGCCTTAAAGCCGTTGAACTTCTTATCGGTAATAAAATTGACGACACCGGTTACGGCGTCGGAACCCCAGGAGGCTGAAGCGCCTCCCGTGACTACATCAACCCGCTGAATGAGCAGCTGCGGCAGTTCGCTGATATCCTGGATGCCGGTGACGTTCGAGGGAACAATTCTCTGACCATCAAACAGGGTGAGAGTTCTGATGGAACCGAGGCCGCGCATGGCGAAGGACGAAATGCCGTTATTGCCGCCGCCGGTGCCGCCCGTATTGTTCGCGGTACCCTGGCTGCCCATCAAGGAGGGCAACTGGTTCACTGCGGCGTAGATATTTGGCTGCGCTTGGGCAGCGATGTCATCAGCCGCAAGCACTGTGGTCGGGGTGGGCGCCTGAAATCCATCGCGTATGATGCGCGATGCGGAAACCGTGACATTTTCCGTTTCCTGTGCGCGCGCCGCGCCAATCATACCCGGGGCAAATGTCGCCATCAAAGCGGCCGTGCTGGCTGCCGCAAAGGTCCGGCGTTTCAGGCGAGAGCGGGCCGACGGACATGCAACGGCATTCATCGCGGTTGAGATCATGGTTTCCCCTCTTGGTTCGCTTATGCGAACGCTTTGGTGTTCTCTGGTTGGTCCAGGGAACTTTCAAATATAGAAACGCTTTATCACATATTGATCCAGACTTGTATACAGTTCTGGCCACGCCTAATATTCCCGGAAGTGACCGGAACAAAACAAAACCGGCCCAGCACAACCATTCGGAGGACGTGTGCGCGACAAGGTCATATTGGCTATTGCTGCCTTCCTATCCTGCGCCATTTGCGGCGACTTGGCGGCCTGGGCCGCGGGTAGCGCTCAGGTGGTGGGATTGCGCCGGCTTTCGGAGCAGGAATATCGCAATTCCATCGCGGATATTTTCGGCAAGGACATCGCGGTTCAAGGCATGTTCGAGCCGCAGATCAGGATAAGCGGCCTGGTCGCGGCCAGCACCTCGGTGCTGTCCGTGACACCGGCTGGCTTTGAATCCTTCTCCAAGATGGCCGACGGCATTGCCCTGCAGGTCACCGACGAGAAACACCGCGGCAAGCTGGTATCCTGCGCGCCCAAGTCCGTGATAGCCGCAGATGACGCCTGTGCCTCGGTATTCCTCGGCCAATATGGACGCTTGCTGTTCCGCCGGCCGCTGACCGCGAGCGAACTCAAGGCCCGCATGGATCTGGCCCGCGCCATGACCAAGTCGTCCGGTGACTTCTATACCGGTCTGCGTTATGGCCTTGCCCAGCTGCTGCAGTCGCCGAATTTCTTGTTCCGCAAGGAAATGGCGACGCGCAACGGCGGCAATCTCGGGCTGGAGCCGTACAGCCGCGCCACCCGCCTGAGTTATCTGATGTGGGACACTACGCCGGACAGCGAGCTGCTGCAGTCGGCACAGAGCGGTGAGCTGAACACATCGGCCGGCCTGGAGAAGCAGGTGGACCGGCTGCTGGCCTCGCCTCGGCTGGAATCCGGTATGCGCGCCTTCTTCACGGACATGCTGGAGCTGGACACTTTCGATACCGTTTCCAAGGACTCCCTGATCTATCCGAAATGGAGCGGGGCGATGCCCCCCTCGGCCAGGGAAGAGACGCTGCGCACCGTGATCAACCTGAGCTTGCGTGAAAACGCCGACCT
The DNA here is from genome assembly GCA_025361185.1 of Alphaproteobacteria bacterium. Taxonomy (GTDB): domain Bacteria; phylum Pseudomonadota; class Alphaproteobacteria; order Micropepsales; family Micropepsaceae; genus Rhizomicrobium. Next base: position 6,112 of record JANYAR010000073.1, read on the forward strand.
GCGCGACCTGATGACCACGCGCAACACATTTATCAATCGCAGCCTGGCTGCGATCTACGACGTGGATTTCAGCTTCGACGGCGACTGGATGCCCTATGAATTTCCGAAGGATTCGGGCCGCAGCGGGGTCGTGACGCAGGTCAGCATGCTATCCATGTTCTCGCACCCCGGCCAAAGCTCGCCTACCAAGCGCGGCGTCGCGCTGATGGACATCTTCCTGTGCGAGCCGACACCCATGCCGCCGGCCAATGTCGATTTTTCCGTCATCAACGACACCAGCGGG
>JANYAR010000075.1 GCA_025361185.1 Alphaproteobacteria bacterium
GGTCCGCTGGACCTGCTCGTCCGCCACAAAATTGTGGCGGACCTCTCCTCACCCGCAGATTTGCTGGATTTACCGAAAAACTCTGTGTTGATTTTGTAACGCTGCATTCTTGCAACAGTCCGTGGCTTGGCTACACTGCCGCCACAAGACCGGGCGGGGTGGGGCCGGTCGCAATGGAGCGTCAGCGAGAGCTGGAGCGACCATTCAAAACGGAAGACATGGTTAGCAAAACAACGTTCCCAGAGCGGCGCACCAGTCTGCGCGCGATATCCCGGCCTTCACAGCTCGCCTTCGGCGTCGCGCTGCTGGCGGGGCTGTCGGCCTGCATCACCTATGCGCTTCTCACCGACCTGATCCACAATCATATGGGCCGGGTCGCGCAGATCGCGTTGCTCCTGTTCAACCTCATGCTGGTGTTGTCGCTGGCCACGGCGATCGGCTGGCGCATCGCGCGGCTGGTGGCGACGCGCCGTTCGGGACGGGCCGGCGCCAAATTGCATGTGCGGCTGGTGACCTGGTTCTCGGCCATCGCGGTGGTGCCGGTGATCCTGGTCGCCATCTTCGCCGCCGTGACCTTGAATCTCGGCCTGGACCAGATGTTCTCCGGCCGGGTGAAGGAGGCGTTGGATAGCGCCCAGAACGTCGCGCACCGCTTCATCATGGCGGAAGCAAACGGCATCACGCTGAGCGCGGGCGAGATAGAAGAAAACCTCGCCCACGATCCAACCCTGGTGGACGAGAACCAGCAGATCAACATCGGCCGGATGATGGCCAAGATCGAGTTTATGACCAAGGATCGCGGACTGATCGGGTCCTTCCTTCTGGATGGTCAGGGCCAGGAATTGGGCAAGAGCGCCGCCTTGTCTTATTCAAAGGCGTTAAAGCCCAACGCGGCAGATTTCGATTCCGCACGCTCCGGCCATATCGTTGTGAATGGTGATCCGGACACCGGCCTGGTGAATGGGTTGGTGCGCCTGCCATTCCTGAAAGACGCTTATCTACTGGTGGTGGAAAAGGTCGATCCCCAAGTGTTCGGCTATTACAGCCGCACCAAGGCCGCGGTCAGCGAATATAACCGCCTCAACGCCACACGGCTGGAGACCCAGCTTCAGTTTGCCGCCCTTTATGCCATGGTTGCACTGGTGGTGCTGCTGGCCGCAATCTGGTCGGGCCTGTGGGCCGCCAACCGCCTGGTGCGGCCTGTCTCGGATTTGATCGATGCGGCGGGGAAGGTTTCCGAAGGCGATCTCACCGCCCAGGTCTGGGTGCAGCGAAGCGACGACGAACTGGGCATGCTGGGGCTGGCCTTCAATCGCATGACCCAGCAGCTTTCCGCCCAGCGCGGCGACCTGATGGCCGCGAATCGTTTGAACGAAACCCGCCGCCGCTTCACCGAGACGGTGCTGTCGGGCGTCAGTGCCGGGGTCATCGGCCTGGACGGCGAGGGCCGTATCACCATCATCAACCGCGCCGCAGCCCGGCTGCTCAACGCCGCGCCCGAGGATCTGGAAACCAGCCACTATTCCCAGGCCGCGCCGGAACTGGCGCCGCTGATCCTGCGGGCCATGTCGGAGCCGGTGGGCCGGGCCGGCGGAGAAGTCACCATCAAGCGCGCCGGCAGCCAGCGTTCCCTCAGCGTGCAGGTTACCTCCGAGCGCGGCTCGGCGGACGGCTTTGTCGTCACCTTCGACGACATCACCGACCTTGTCTCGGCGCAACGCACCGCCGCCTGGGCCGATGTGGCGCGGCGCATCGCCCATGAAATCAAGAATCCGCTGACCCCGATCCAGCTCGCCGCCGAACGGCTCAAGCGCAAATATTCCAGCGAGATCGTCACCGATCCCGAAGTCTTCCGGCAATGCACCGAGACCATCGTGCGCCAGGTGGGCGATATCGGCCGCATGGTGGATGAATTCTCCTCCTTTGCGCGCATGCCCGCGCCGGTGATGCGGCGCGAGAATGCCCAGGAACTGTTGCAGCAGGCGGTGTTCCTGCAGCGCGTCGCCAATCCGGCCATCACCATCAGCACCGCCGCGCCCAAGGACCCGGTTTATTTCGAGGGCGACGGACGGCTGATCTCCCAGGCGCTGACCAATGTGATCAAGAATGCGGGCGAGGGGATCGCCGCGCGTATCGCCAAGGGTGAGGACGAACCGGGGCGGATCAGCATCGCGGTAGAACCGAACGGCGCCAACTTTGCCTTTCGCGTCACCGACAATGGCATCGGCCTGCCGCCGGAACATCGCCATCGGCTGACCGAACCTTATGTCACCACGCGCGCCAAGGGCACCGGGCTGGGCCTGGCCATCGTGCGCAAGATCATGGAAGACCATGGCGGGGACATCGCGCTTGCCGATGCGCAAGACGGGGAGGGCGCGGAAGTCACTTTGACGTTCCCGTTCGTGCAGAAGAATTCGAAAAATTCGGACGTTGTGAGAGAGAATAAAAAAGGACTGGAAGATGAGCAAAAACGGATCGCTGATCGCGTCTGAAATCCTTATCGTCGACGATGAGGAAGACATTCGCGACCTGATCGCAGGTATCCTGCATGACGAGGGCTATAGCACGCGCGTGGCCGCGGATTCGGAATCCGCGCTGGCCGCGATCCGCGCCCGCCGCCCGCAACTGGTGGTGCTCGATATCTGGCTGCAGGGCTCCAAGCTGGACGGGATCGAGGTTCTCGATGCCATCAAGCGCGAGCAGGCGGAGCTTCCCGTCGTAATGATCAGCGGTCATGGCACCATCGAGACCGCCGTCGCCTCGATCAAGAAGGGCGCCTATGATTTCGTGGAAAAGCCGTTCAAGGCCGACCGGCTGCTGCATGTCGTGGAGCGCGCGCTGGAGTCGGCGCGGCTGAAGCGCGAAATCCAGGAACTGAAGCTCAAGGCGGGCGACGAAGGCGAACTGGTGGGCACTTCGCCTTCCATCGCCCAGTTGCGCGCCCTGATCGACAAGATCGCGCCCACCAACAGCCGCGTGCTAATCGCCGGCCCCGCCGGGTCCGGCAAGGAAGTGGCGGCACGTCTGATCCACGCCCATTCGCGCCGCGCCGGCAATGCCTTTGTCGCCATCAACTGCGCCACCATGGAGCCGGACCGGCTGGAGGCCGAACTGTTCGGCGTGGAGACTGGCGAGGGCCAGCGCAAGACCGGGCTGTTCGAGCTTGCCCATAACGGCACCTTGTACCTGGACGAAGTGACCGACATGCCGCTGGAGACGCAAGGCAAGATCCTGCGCGTCCTGATCGATCAGACCTTCACCCGCGTCGGCGGCCAGGTCCGCGTGCAGGTGGACGCGCGTGTGATCTGTTCGACCACCCGTGACCTCAGAGCCGAAACCGAAGCCGGGCGCTTCCGCGAGGATCTCTATCACCGCCTGAATGTCGTGCCGGTGCGCATCCCTTCGCTCGCCGAGCGCCGCGATGACATCCCGCTGCTGGTCAGCCATTTCATGAAACGCCTGTCGGCGGCCGGCGGCTTGCCGGTGCGCCTGATCGGCGAGGATGCCATGGCGATCCTGCAGACGCATGGTTGGCCGGGTAACGTCCGCCAACTGCGCAATATCGTGGAACGGCTTCTGATCCTGGCCAGCGACGATGTCACCGAGGCGATCACCGCCGATCTTCTGCCCACCGATCTGGGCGCGAATATGGGCGGCGCCAAGAGCGGCGACCTGGTGATTTCGCTGCCGCTGCGCGAAGCGCGCGAAATCTTCGAGCGCGATTATCTGATGGCGCAGATCAACCGCTTCGGCGGCAACATCTCGCGCACCGCCGCCTTCATCGGCATGGAGCGCTCGGCGCTGCATCGCAAGCTGAAATCATTGGGCGTGGGATCGTCGCAAAGCTTTCCCAACTGATGCCCAAATGGTCGCGGTCGCGTGCGCCCGCGGGGCGCATCGCCTATGTCAATGGACGCTATCTGCCGCATGGGCAGGCCGGCGTGCATATCGAGGATCGCGCGCTTCAACTGGGCGACGGCATCTATGAAGTGAGCAGCGTGGTGGACGGTCAGCCCACCGACGAGGAACCCCATCTCAGCCGCATGGAACGCTCACTGCGCGAACTGGGCATGCCCATGCCCATGGGCCGCGCGGCGCTCAAGATCGTGATGCGCGAGATGATCGCGCGCAATCGCATGGCCGACGGGTTTTTGTATCTGCAAGTGACGCGCGGCGCGGTGAAGCGCGATCATGTTCCCCCCGATAACCCGCCGCGGCCCACCCTGATCATCACCATGCGCGCCCAGGACAAGGCGGGGCTCGCCCGGCGCATGGAAAAAGGCATCGCGGTCTCCACCCAACCCGACATCCGCTGGGGACGCTGCGATATCAAAACGGTGCAGTTGCTCCCAAACCTGATGGCCAAGCAGGCGGCCAAGCAGGCGGGTGCCTTCGAGGCCTGGCTGGTGGACGCGGAGGGCTATGTCACCGAAGGCGCCTCCACCACGGCATGGATTGTCAGCAATGATGGCACCGTCATCACCCGCGATCTGACCAACGCCATTCTTCCCGGCGTCACCCGCCGCATCATGCTGGACGCGATGGCCGAGGCGCAGATCACGATGGTGGAGCGCAAATTCACCGTGGCGGAGGCGAAAGCCGCGAAGGAAGCCTTCATTTCTTCGGCAACGGGCGCGGCGGTGCCGGTGGTGGCGATTGACGGCCAAATGATAGGAAACGGCGCGCCTGGGCCGCTGACTGGGCGGATACGGGAACTCTATGTCGCACGGCCGGAGCACAAAAACGGCTGATTCCGGCGTTTTATCTCTTTCGCAATTGCAGCATTGCGCTAAACTGGTTCCCAAGGTGCTGCGTGCCCCCGCGCGGCTGAAACAATGGGCGAACCCATGAGCGAAAAACAACAGAACCTTCAGGACACGTTTTTAAATGCGGTCCGCAAGAGCAAAGCCCCCGTCACCATCTTCCTGATCAACGGCGTCAAGCTGCAGGGCAATATCACCTGGTTCGACAATTTCTGCGTGCTGCTGCGCCGCGACGGCCAGTCCCAGCTGGTGTATAAGCACGCCATCTCCACCGTGATGCCGATGGGCCCGATCCAGCTTCAGGACGAGCCCGCAGAAGGCTGAGTTGCTGAGTACCGCCTTCGTCATTCATGTCGAGCCCAAGAACCGCAGCAGCGCCGATAAGGCTTTGCGCGATGCCAAGGCACGGCTGGACGAAGCGGTCGGGCTGACCGCCGCCATCCATCTGGACGTGGTGGTGGCGCAAGTCGCGCCCTTGGCCCGGCCCATACCCGCGACCCTGCTGGGCACCGGCAAGGTGGAAGAGATCGCGGCGCTGGCCAAACAACACGAGCCCGACGTCATCATCGTCAACGCCCATCTGACGCCGGTCCAGCAGCGCAATCTGGAGAAAGAATGGAACAGCAAGGTGCTGGACCGCACCGCGGTGATCCTGGAAATCTTCGGCGAACGCGCCGCCACGCGCGAAGGCCGCTTGCAGGTGGAGTTGGCGCATCTGAACTATCAGCGCTCGCGCCTGGTGCGCAGCTGGACCCATTTGGAGCGCCAGCGCGGGGGCTTCGGCTTTCTGGGCGGTCCGGGCGAAAGCCAGATCGAAAGCGACCGCCGCCTGATCGCCGAGCGCATCGTGCGGATCAAGGCCGAGCTGGAGAAGGTCAAGCGCACCCGGGGCCTGGGCCGGCAGGCGCGCCGGAAGGTGCCGTTCCCGGTGGTGGCGCTGGTGGGTTACACCAATGCCGGCAAGTCCACTTTGTTCAACCGGCTGACGGAGTCCAAGGTCCTGGCCAAGGATTTGCTGTTCGCCACCCTCGATCCCACCATGCGGGGCATCAAGCTGCCGGGCGGCACCCGGATCATTCTTTCCGACACGGTGGGTTTCATCGCCGATCTGCCGACCGAACTGGTGGCGGCCTTCCGCGCCACCCTGGAAGAGGTGCTGGCGGCCGAAGTCATCGTCCATGTCCGCGACGCGGCGCATGAGGAAAGCGCCGCCCAGAAGGGGGATGTGCTGAAGGTTCTGGATGAGCTGGGGGCCGGCCAGCCGATGCTGGAAGTGCTCAACAAGATCGACCTGCTGGAGCCGGGCCAGCAGGGTGGGCTGTTGGCGCGCAACCGGCGCAGCGAGGCGGTCGCGGTGTCGGCGCTGACAGGGGCTGGAATTGCCGATCTGCTGGCGGCGTTCGAGGCTCACGTGACACGTGGCAACATCACCCTGACCCTGAAGCTGGACGCCGCCGACGGTGGGGCTTTGGCCTTTGCCTACCGCCATGCCCAGGTGCTGGAGCGGCGCGATCGGGGTGGAAAGATCAATCTGTCCTTGCGGATTCATCCCGATGACCTGGGCCGTTTCGAAAGCCGGTTTCCCAAGAAAATCGCGATAGAGCAGGGTGTTGCCGTAAAATCTTGATATGGAAGGTTAGCCTGCGGACTTCTCGTTCGTCTTGGCCTGCTGCCACAGCGCTTCCATCTCTTCCAGGCTGGCGCTGCCGATGGGGACACCACGAGCCGCCAGCACCGTCTCGATATGGCGAAAGCGGCGGGTGAACTTGGCGTTGGCGGCGCGCAGGGCGACCTCCGGGTCCACCTTCAGGTGACGCGCCAGATTGGCGACCACGAACAGAAGATCGCCGATTTCTTCCTCACGCTGGTCTTGCGTGGTGGCATCCAGAACTTCACGGGCTTCCTCGGCGATCTTGTCCAGCACCAGATGGGCATTGTTCCAGTCGAAACCGACGCTTGAAGCCCGGCGCTGAAGTTTCTCGGCCCGCATCAGCGCGGGCAGGGCGGATGCCACATCGTCCAGCAGGCTGGTCTGACCGGATGCGGTCCGCTCGCTTTCCTTCAGCTTTTCCCAGAAGTCCTTCTGGGCGGCGGCATCGGTTTTGACCGCTTCATCGCCAAAGACATGGGGATGACGGCGGATCATCTTGGCGGTGACGGCTTCGACCACAGCGCCGAAATCGAACAGGCCTTGTTCCTCGGCCATGCGGGCATGAAACACCACCTGGAACAGCAGATCGCCCAATTCGCCGGGCAGGGCTTTCATATCCTTGTCGGCGATGGCCGACGCCACTTCATAGGCTTCCTCGATGGTGTAGGGCGCGATGGTGTCGAAGGTCTGGATGCGATCCCACGGGCAGCCTTCACGCAGGCGTTTCATCACCTCCAGCAGCACGGCGATGTCGCGGGAGGGCTCAAGATTCGTCATAGGCTGATAGGAAAGGGTGAAGCTCGCGCTGACAAGCGCTCATTCACAAACCTCCTTGCAGGCTTTTAAGTTGCTGGAATAAGCTCATTGTGGGCGAAATCGGGGACTTGACGATGGCAGTTTCACGCCGCGAAGCCATCACCGGCGCGCTGGCTGCGCCATTGCTGGCGACATCCAGGCAGGCAATCGCACAGACCAAGTTGAAACCCACCGGCCAGGAAACCCTGGGGCCATTTTATCCGGTGCGGGCGCCGACCTCCCACGACACCGATCTCACACACTATCCCAGTCGCAAGGGCGGCCGCGCGCTGGGGCAGGTGATCCAGCTCACCGGCCGGGTGCTGGACACATCCGGGCGGCCGCTGCCCCGGGCGGCGCTCACCGTCTGGCAGGCCAATGCCGCCGGCCGATATACCAATCCGGTGGACTCAAATCCCGCGCCGCTCGATCCCAATTTCCTGGGCGTCGTGTCTTTTACCGTAGCTGCCGATGGCAGCTACCGGTTGCGTACCGTAAAGCCCGGCGCCTATCCCGAGCCATCGGGCACGATGCGCACGCCGCATATTCACTTCGATGTCGTCAATGCCGACTACCGCCTGGTCACCCAGATGTATTTCCCGGGGGAGACACTGAACGCTCACGACATCCTGCTATCCACCTTGGCGGCACGCCGCCGCGATCCGGGGGCTTCCATCTGCAAGCCCACCACGACCAGTGAGCCGGGCTTGCTGGCCTTCACCTTCGACATCGTGATGTTGACGTAACGGTCTTATCTGGGAGCAAACCCTAGCCCGCGGGGTCTGTCAGCTTTCCGAAGATCTGTCCCAGAAAAATCAGATCCTCCTTCGAATACGGCATTTGCCGCGCCGTGGTGGGGTCGGCGAAGGCGTCCTTCGCCATGTTGCGCAGCTTTGTATTCAGGATCGGATCGCCTTTTGTGAAGCTTTCGACCTGGGCATACCAGCGCCGCGCGAAATCAAGCGCCGCGGGCGAGGCGGGATCGCCCGCCAGGGCGAGCGACTTGAGCTCGGCGATCAGCGCCTCCCATTGGGCGATATCGCGTTCCTGGTCGAAATCCTCGGCCGAGGCGAGCGCCTCGAGCTCTTCGGGGCGGAAGTATTTGTGCTGGTGCGGCACCAGCGCGGGATGAAAAAGGGTTGGGCGAGTGAGTTTGGATGCCATCGAGGTCTCCTTGGACAGGGTTGCGAGATCGTCGATGGAAAGAGTCTGACCGGCTTTCAGCTTGGCCCGCGCCGCACCGATCAGCACCAGCGCCCGGGCGATCCGCCGGCTTTCCTGAACCAGCGCCTGGTTCTGCATTGCCAGCACACCATCCAGCGTCTCTGACGATGCCAGCAGCTGAGCGATGCTGGCCAACGACAGGCCCAGGCGCTTGAGCGCCAGGATCTGGTGCAGACGGGCAATCTGATCGGGGCCATAGGTGCGCCAGCCGGCGCCGGACCGTAGTGGCGTCAGCAGGCCGCGGCGCTCGTACAGGCGCAGCGCCTTGATGCTGACCCCGAAGCGGGCGGTGATTTCGGCGGGGCTGAGATTCATACCGGGACTCTTTTATGGCGCTCGTCCGTACGCTGTCGCTACGGACCACGCTGACACTCCAATCTATCGACGTCCGGTGTGTGCAGGGCAGCCCCAGGGGACGGCGCAAGGCCCATTCCCGGCCTTATCTCAGTTCTTCGTATAAGTAATATTATGGGAAATATTGGGGCGATTATATACTTGACGTACCGGCACAAACCCCCTAGAATCTGGCCATACTCTAGGAAATGCCGCCATGACGCTGAATTTGAAGGCCAAAATCTACAACGACGAAGACGCTGCCCGCAGGCACCTTGAGGCCGTCCAATGGCCCGAAGGCCCGGTCTGCCCCCACTGTGGCGTCATCAATGAGGCCACCCTGCTGGAAGGCAAATCCACCCGCCCCGGCGTCTACAAATGCCGCCCCTGCCAGAAGCCCTTTAGCGTCACCGTGGGCAGCGTCATGGAGCGTTCCAAAATCCCCCTGACCAAGTGGCTGCTGGCTATCGAACTGCTGACCTCCTCCAAGAAAGGCATCAGCAGCCACCAGCTACATCGTATGCTTGGCATCACCTACAAGTCGGCTTGGTTCCTGACCATGCGTATCCGCGAGGCTATGGCCCCTGTGGCGGGCTCTGAGCCCCCGCTGGGCGGCGACGGCTTCGTGGTCGAGGCCGACGAAGCCTACATCGGCAAGAAGGACGGCAAGCGTAAGCACAAGGGCGCTGGCGGCTATGGTCACAAGCGCACGGTCTTGAGCCTTGTGGAACGCGGCGGCAAAATCCGCTCGCAGCGCATCCTTGAAGCTACCAAGATGACCGCCAAGACCGTGCTGGCGACAAACGTCCATCCGGAAAGCATCCTACACACTGACGGCTCGCAAATTTACCGCGAGATCGGCGTGTCAAAGAAGCATGAGTTTGTGGACCACAGCATTAGCTACGTTGGTCTTGGTCAGAACGGGCGCAAAGTCCACACCAATACCCTTGAAGGTTTCTTCTCGGTGTTCAAGCGCGGCATGGTTGGCATCTACCAGCATTGCGGCGAACAGCATTTGAACCGTTATCTGGCAGAGTTTGATTTCCGCCAGAATAACCGTGAGAAGCTTGGAATTGATGACGTGAGCCGTGCCGCGATTGCTTTGAAGGCG
>JANYAR010000169.1 GCA_025361185.1 Alphaproteobacteria bacterium
CTCAAGCTCGCCCACATGGTGGACGACAAGATGCACGCCCGTTCCATCGGCCCCTACTCGCTGATCACGCAGCAACCCCTCGGCGGCAAGGCGCAGTTCGGCGGCCAGCGCTTCGGCGAAATGGAAGTCTGGGCGCTCGAAGCCTATGGCGCCGCCTACACGTTGCAGGAAATCCTGACCGTGAAGTCGGACGACGTGGCGGGCCGCACCAAGGTGTACGAGGCGATTGTCCGCGGCGAAGACACGTTCGAGGCCGGTATCCCGGAATCGTTCAACGTCTTGGTCAAGGAAATGCGCTCGCTGTCGCTGAATGTCGAACTGGTGAATGGACCGGTGCCGTAACGCCTGAACGAACACGAATAGATGAACCCCCGCCCGGCGCCCGGCAATGGGCGGGGACATAGGAAAAACGGGACGGAACTGCACTTCCGGCCCAATCGAAAGGACGCTCGTATGAATCAAGAGCTGATGAATGTCTTCGGCACGGTCAAGGAGGTTCCCGCCTTCGACCGCATCAAGATCTCGCTGGCCAGCCCGGATCAAATCCTGCGCTGGAGCCATGGCGAAATCAAAAAGCCGGAGACGATCAACTACCGCACCTTCAAGCCCGAACGCGACGGCTTGTTCTGCGCCCGCATCTTCGGGCCGGTGAAGGATTACGAATGCCTGTGCGGCAAGTACAAGCGCATGAAGTACAAGGGCATTGTCTGCGAAAAGTGCGGCGTGGAAGTCACGGTGCAGAAGGTGCGCCGCGACCGCATGGGCCATATCGAGCTGGCCTCGCCGGTCGCCCATATCTGGTTCTTGAAGTCGCTGCCCAGCCGCATCGGCCTGATCCTGGACATGACGCTCAAGGATCTGGAGCGGGTCCTGTATTTCGAGAATTATATTGTGATCGAACCCGGCCTGACGCCGCTCAAAGAGCGTCAGCTGTTGACGGAAGATGAGTTCTACAAGGCCCAGGACGAATACGGCAATGACAGCTTCACCGCCGAGATCGGCGCGGAAGCCATCCGCAAGCTGCTGGCCGCCATCGATCTGGAAAAGCTGCGCGACACTATCCGCGGCGACGTGGCGGATGCGCCCGGGGGCGAAAAACAGAAGAAGCTGGTCAAGCGCCTGAAGGTGGTGGAAGCCTTCATCGATTCCGGCAATCGCCCGGAATGGATGATCCTGCAGGTCGTGCCGGTTATCCCGCCGGAACTGCGGCCGCTGGTGCCGCTGGACGGCGGCCGTTTTGCCACGTCGGATTTGAACGACCTTTATCGCCGCGTCATCAACCGCAACAACCGCCTCAAGCGCCTGATCGAACTCAAGGCGCCGGACATCATCGTGCGCAACGAAAAGCGCATGCTGCAGGAATCGGTGGACGCACTGTTCGACAATGGCCGCCGCGGCCGCGTCATCACCGGCGCCAACAAGCGTCCGCTGAAGTCGCTCGCCGACATGCTGAAAGGCAAGCAGGGCCGTTTCCGCCAGAATTTGCTGGGCAAGCGCGTCGACTATTCGGGCCGTTCGGTAATCGTGGTCGGTCCCGAACTCAAGCTGCACCAGTGCGGCCTGCCCAAGAAGATGGCGCTGGAACTGTTCAAGCCGTTCATCTATGCGCGGCTGGAAGCCAAGGGCTTCAGCCAGACCGTCAAACAGTCCAAGAAGCTGGTGGAGAAGGAAAAGCCGGAAGTCTGGGACATTCTGGAAGAAGTCATTCGCGAGCATCCCATCCTGCTCAACCGCGCCCCCACGCTTCACCGCCTGGGCATCCAGGCGTTCGAGCCGGTGCTGATCGAAGGCAAGGCGATTCAGCTGCATCCGCTGGTCTGCACCGCCTTTAATGCGGACTTCGACGGCGACCAGATGGCCGTGCACGTTCCCTTGTCACTGGAAGCACAGCTGGAAGCGCGCGTGTTGATGATGTCGACCAACAACATCCTCAGCCCCGCCAACGGCAAGCCGATCATCGTGCCGACCCAGGACATCGTGCTTGGCCTTTACTACTTGTCGCAAGAACGCGCCAAGGAACCGGGCGAGGGCATGGTCTTCAACGATGTCGGCGAGATCGAGCACGCCTTGTTCTCCAAGGCGGTGACGCTGCATGCCAAGATCAAGGCGCGCTACAAAACGGTGGACGCCGAAGGCAAGCCGATCACCCGCCGCGTGGACTCCACGCCGGGCCGGATGCTGATCGCCGAAATCCTGCCGCGCAATCCCAAGATCCCGTTCGAGCTGGTCAACCGTCTGCTGCGCAAGCAGGAGATCAGCCAGTTGATTGACGAGGTCTATCGTCATTGCGGCCAGAAGGAGACGGTGCTGTTCGCCGATGCCATCATGGCGCTGGGTTTCCGCGAAGCCTGCAAGGCCGGCATCTCGTTCGGCAAGGACGACATGGTTGTGCCGGACAGCAAGACCAAGCTGATCGACGAAACCCGTCACCGGGTGCGTGAATATGAGCAGCAATATCAAGACGGTCTGACCACCGACAAGGAGAAGTACAACCTCGTCGTCGACACCTGGTCCAAGTGCACCGACTTGGTGGCGGCCGAAATGATGAAGGAGATCTCCGAGCCCAAGATCGACCCGGACACGGGCCGGGTGGTGGAGATGAACTCCATCTACATGATGTCGCATTCCGGTGCGCGCGGTTCGCCCCAGCAGATGAAGCAGCTGGCGGGCATGCGCGGCTTGATGGCGCGTCCCGACGGTTCGATCATCGAGACGCCGATCCTGTCAAACTTCAAGGAAGGCCTCACCGTGCTGGAGTACTTCAACTCCACCCATGGCGCCCGCAAGGGTCTGGCTGACACCGCGCTCAAGACGGCGAATTCGGGCTATCTGACCCGCCGTCTGGTCGACGTGGCCAATGACTGCATCATCACGTCGGAAGACTGCGGCACCAAGAAGGGTGTCACGGTCCAGGCGGAAATCGATGGCGGTCAGGTGGTGGCGTCGCTCACCGAACGCATCCTGGGCCGCACCACGGCCGAAGATGTCAAGCATCCCGACACCGGTGAGATCCTCATCAAGCGCAACAAGGAAGTGACCGAAGATTTGGCCGAAAAGGCCGAAGCGGCGCATGTCCAGAAGGTGCGCGTGCGTTCGGTTCTGACCTGCGATCTGCCGGAAGGGGTGTGCGGCAAGTGCTATGGCCGCGACTTGGCGCGGGGTACCTCGGTCAATATCGGCGAGGCGGTCGGCGTGATTGCCGCCCAGTCCATCGGCGAACCGGGCACCCAGCTCACCATGCGTACCTTCCATATCGGCGGCGCGGCGCAGGTTGCCGGCCAGTCGAAGATCGAAGCGTCCTATGACGGCAAGGTCAAGATCGTGAATCGGAACGTCGTCAAGAATTCCGACGGCGAACTGATCGCGATGTCGCGCAACATGCAGATCGTCATCACCGACAATAAGGGCCAGGAACGCGCCACCTATCGCATCACCTATGGCGCGCGCCTGCGAATCGATGAGGGCGCAACCGTCAAGCGCGGCGATCGTCTGGCGGAATGGAACCCCAACGCACTCCCCGTCCTGACCGACGTCGAGGGTACCGTGAAATATGAAGACCTGGTATTCGGCGTCACGGTGCGCGAAGTGTCGGACGAAAAGACCGGCGTGTCATCCAAGGTGGTGATGGACAATCGCGGCACGGGTTCAAAGAACGCGCCCGAACTGCGCCCGACCCTCGTCATCCTGGACAAGAAGGGCAAGGTGACCCAGCTTCCGAATGGCGGCGAGGCGCGCTATGCGATTTCGCCTGACGCCATTTTGTCGGTGGAAGACGGTTCCACGATCCGGGCCGGCGACGTGCTGGCGCGTATCCCGACCGAAGGCGCCAAGACCCGCGACATCACCGGCGGTCTGCCGCGGGTGGCGGAACTGTTCGAAGCCCGCAAGCCCAAGGAAGCGGCCGTGCTGGCCGAGACCGACGGCTTTGTCGAATTCGGCAAGGACTATAAGAACAAGCGCCGCGTCATCGTGCGTCCCAAGAACGACAAGCTTGAGCCGAGCGAGTATCTGATCCCCAAGGGCCGCCATATCAGCGTGCGCGAAGGCGATTATGTGGAGAAGGGCGACTATATCGTCGAAGGCAATCCCTCGCCGCATGACATTTTGCGCATCAAGGGCATGGAGGAACTGGCGATCTATCTGGTCAAGGAAATCCAGGACGTCTATCGCCTGCAGGGCGTGAAGATCAACGACAAGCATATTGAAGTGATCTGCCGCCAGATGATGCAGAAGCTGGAAATCACCGACGGCGGCGAAACCACGCTGATCGCCGGTGAGCATGTGGACCAGGCCGAGCTGGACGCCGCCAACAAGAAGGCGACGGACGACGGCCACAAGCCCGCCGAAGGCCGCGCCATCCTCTTGGGCATCACCAAGGCGTCGTTGCAGACGCGTTCGGTGTTCTCGGCCGCCTCCTTCCAGGAAACCACGCGCGTCCTCACCGACGCCGCGGTCAATGGCAAGGTGGATATGCTCGAAGGCCTGAAGGAGAACGTGATCGTCGGCCGTCTGATCCCGGCGGGTACCGGGGGCGCCATTGCCCGCCTGCGCCACATCGCGACCGAGCGCGACAAGGCAATCCAGGCGGAACAGGCGGCCCAGCAGCCAATTGCTCAGTTGGAAGCACCTCAGCCTGCCGCCGAGTAGCGGCGTTTTCCAGTCCAAGAACAGGCCGTCGGATTTGCGTCCGGCGGCCTTTTTCTTTTGACCCCCTCCGGTTTCAGCTTTCGCTCGGCTGCTCGGGCTCCGCCCTCGCACTTGCCTCGCACGCTGAAACCACCTCCCCCTTCCATGCGCTGCGCGCATGAGGGGGAGGCGGGCCTGTTCTGGGCCGTTGCGACACCGGCCCTTTTTCTTTGGCGTTTCCCCACCCACATCCAACGGGTGAATTGGGAGGCGGGCGGCAGGCGTCCGCGCTAAGGTCCGCTCATGAAACTGCCTGAGCCAATGTCCTGGGATCGCGCCGAAGCCCGCAAGGGTAAGTTCGACGGCAAGTTCATCCTTGGGGTGATGACGACCGGGATCTACTGCCTGCCGTCCTGCGCGGCGCGCCCGCCAAAGGCGCAGAATGTGCGGCTGTTCACCACCGAGGGGCAAGCCAAGGCCGCGGGACTGCGCGCCTGCAAGCGCTGCCGCCCGGATCTTTATTACAAGGGTGAAGACGAGAATGTGGCGCTGTTCCAGGGCCTGGCGGAACGCGTCGCCGCCGCGCCCGAAAACTTCGCCGATGCTTCGGCTCTGGCGAAAGCGGCGGGCGTCAGCTTGACCAAGCTGGGCGATCTCTATCGCGATCATGCCCATCTGGCTCCGGTGCAATGGCTCAGGCGCGCGCGGATCAAACACGCCGCGGCCGAATTATTGGCCAGTGGGGACCGGGTCGCCGAGATCGGCTTTGGCGCCGGCTTTGAATCGGAATCGGTCTTTCACCGCCAGTTCCTTAGTCAGATGCGCATGACGCCGGGCGCCTACCGTGCCCTGGATGGGGCACAGATTTTCATGCTGCATCTGCCGCACCTGTATAGGGCGAACGAAATCCTGGCCTATCACGCCCGCGACCCCGAAAGCGTAAGTGAGCGCAGCGAGGAAAACCGCATCTGGAAGGCGCTGCATACCGCAGAAGGTCCCGCCGTGCTGGAGATCAGCATCGAGCCCGCGCAAGCCTGGGTCCGTGTTCATGCCGAAAAGAGACTGGGGCATGGCAGCATGGCGGCATTACATGGCGCCGCGCTGAAAATACTGGCCCTGACCCATGACGTCACCTCGTTCGAGACCCGCCACGCCGATTTCGTACAAACCCGCCGGGGTTTGCGCATGCCCTTGCTGCCCACCGGCTTCGATGCGCTGTGCTGGGGCATCATCGGCCAGCAGATCAATGTCAAATTCGCCGCCGCCATGCGCCGGGAGATGGTCGCGTTGGCGGGTGAGAAAATCGGCGACATGCGTGCCCATCCCACGCCCGAGCGGGTGGCCGATATCGGTGTGCCGGCGTTGGCGGCGCGGCGCTATTCCCGCTCCAAGGCGCAATATCTGATTGACGCCGCCGCGGCGGTGGCGACGGGCAAGCTTAGTGTGGAAAATCTGAGTGAAGGTTCCGCCATTGCCGCCGAAAAGGCCCTGACCGCCCAACGCGGTATCGGCACCTGGACGGCGCGCTATGTCTTGATGCGCGGCGGGTTTGCCGATGCGGCGCCGGTGGGTGACGCCGCCCTGGCCGCCGCCTTGCAGCGGCTGCACAATCTGCCGCAGCGGCCGGACAGCGACGAGACGGCGCGGCTGATGAGCGCTTTCGCACCCCATCGCAGCCTCGCCACAATGCATTTGTGGACCTATCTGAGGCAAGCCGCATGACCAAACGCTACTGGAGTCTGATCGACTCCCCGTTCCAGAAATTTGCCGCCTGGGTGGATCAGGAAGGCCGGCTGTTGCGCTTTAACCTGCGTGCCGCCGGCGCCGCCAAGGTGGACCGGGAAGCCGAGAATAATGCGCGCAAACTGGCGGACGTCCAGCGCCAGGTGACGCAGTATGCCAATGGCAAGCGCCGGGATTTCGATTTTGAACTGGCGGCGGAAGGGCCGGAGTTCGACAAAAAGGTCTGGGCGGCCTTGCTGGAGATTCCCTTCGGCACCACCACCAGCTATGGCGCGGTGGCAAAGCGCATCGGTCATCCCAAGGCGGCGCGCGCCGTGGGGGCGGCCAATGGTGCCAACCCCATCGCCTTGATCGTGCCCTGTCACCGGGTGATCGGTGCTGACGGCAGCCTGACCGGTTACGGCGGCGGGCTGCCGCTCAAGCGCAAGCTGCTGGCACACGAGGCGCGTGTCTGCGGCACGCGGCTGGATCTTTTTGATTGACCCCCTCCGATTTCAGCTTTTTCTCGGCTGCTCAGGCTCGTTCCGGCCGTTCGCTTAAGCTCGCGGCGTTCGTCGCTCGAAACGGTCCACTGGACCGTTTCGTCCGCTCGCGCGGACCGCTTCTCACCCTTCGCACATGTCTCGCACGCTGAAATCACCTCCCCCTTTTCATGCTTCGCATGAAGGGCGAGGCGACTAGGCCGCCCGCAAACGCAGCGGCACCATCAGCGAGATGATTACCGCACCGATAAAGGTGACCAGCAGTGTGACCACGATCACCGCGCCAGTGGGCAAATCGAACAGCGATGAGCAGACCAGCCCCAGCACATAACCGCTCAGGCCCACGGCGTATCCCACCCAAAGCCGCATGCCTTCCGCAAAGCGCCGAGCGCCCAGGGCAGGAATGATGAGGCTGGCGAACACCAGATAGATGCCGACCAGTTGTACCGACTGAGTGACGACCAGCGCGAACAGAACATAGAAGCCGGCCTGACCCAGCCGGGCGCGAAAGCCGAACCAGGCCACCAGCGCCGCCGCATACAGGATGGCGATGGGGATCAGGCTCTTGGCCGACACCCACAGAATCTGCCCGACCAGAAGGTCCTTGAGATGCTCGCCGCCCTGCGGATTGTTGGCCAGCAGCAGCAGTTCCGCACAGGCTGCGACCGCGAACAGCACGCCGATCAGCGCCTCCTGCACTTCGGGCCATTTCTTTTCGGTCCAGGTCAGCAGCAATGCGCCCAACAGGGCTGCGATCACCGCCGCCGCCTGCACGCGCCAGCCCTGGGCCTCGAAGCCGAAGGTGCTGGCGGCGGTCACGCCAAGTCCGGCGACCTGCGCAATGGCAAGATCGATAAAGACGATGCCACGATTGAGCACTTGCTGACCCATGGGAACGTGGGTTGCCAGAACCAGAAGGCCGGCGAGGAAAGCCGGAAACAGGATGCCAAATTCCAGGCTATTCATTTCTTGAGTGCTCCCAGCATCAACGACAGGGTGTTGTCATACAGGCTGAACAGGTCTTTGGCCTGATCATTGCCGCCAACCGTATAGGGCAACGCCAACGCCGGAATGTTGCCATGCTCGGCGATGAAGAGCGAGGGCCGGTCATCCTCATAAGCCGCGCGAATGGCAAATTTGGCCGGCGTGCCCTGAAGCTTCTGCAGCACCTGTGCGAGATAGCCGCTGGACGGCGGCACGCCGGGCTTGGGCTCCAGCGGCGCCACCTCGGTCAATCCCAGCCAGCGCTCCATATAAATCCAGGAATGATGTTGGACGATGATGGGCGTGCCTTTCAGCGGTGCGCCTTCGGCCGTCCATTTGATGATCGCGGCTGTCCAGCGCTTGCTGAAATCGGCAAGCCGCGACTGATAGGTGGCGGCATTGGCCGGGTCCAGTTGGGCAAAGCGCGCGGCCAGGGCGCGCGCCACCGGCAGCATGTTGCGCGGATCGGTCTGGATGTGCGGATTGCCCGCGGCATGGATGTCGCCCAGCGCGCGGTCATAGGCCACCGGTTGCTCCAGCAGCGGCACGAAGCTGGATGCCTCGAAGGCGCCGGGCTGGTTGGGCTGGATCTTGGAATTGTTGGCCTGCTGCAGGATCAGGGGCAACCAGCCGATCTCCAGCTCGGCGCCGTCGCACACCGTGACGTCAGCCTGGCGTGCCTTGGAAATCAGGCTGGGCCGTGCCTGAATCTGGTGCGGGTCCTGCTGGCCGGTGGTGGCGTTGTAGATCGAGACCTTGTCGCCGCCGATTTCGGTGGACAGCGCGCCCCATTCCGGCTCGCAAGCGAAGACGCTCAGATTGGCATAGGCGGGTGTTGCCAGGCAAAGCGTGGCCAGTGCCGCGCCGAGGATCAGTTTCTTCATTGGGTTCTCCTTCATCAGTAGCGATGGGCGCCGTGCGGCCCATAGATTACGGTGTATTGCAGCACAAGCTCGTCGATCGGCTTGAAGCCCGCTTCGTCATGGGTATAGGAAGCGCGCAAACGGCCGAATTCGCTGGTATCGAATTCCAGCATTGCGGTTGATGCGCGCGATGCATGTCCCAGATCGTCCAGCTCGCTTGCCGTCAGCGCCAGCGGCACGGGTGCGGTGCTCAATTGGGCATAGCGCAGTCCCACACTCCAGCGCGGCATGAATTGATACAGGCCCTGGACATAGCCGCCCCAGCGGTCCTGGCTCAAGCGCACGCCGTCATAGAAACCCGCCTGACGGTCGAAGAACAGTTCGCTGGTCAGGGTCAGATTTTTCACAGTGGGATTGCCGCCAGGCGCCCATTTGTACACGCCGCTGAGGATTCCCAGCTGGGTGATGCCGCTGAACAGATGGCCATTGCTGTCCCGGTTCATGGCATCGCTGTGCAAGTAGGAGGCCTTCGCCAGCCAGGAACTGGAATCATTGATGTCGTTGCCGGTATTGACGAATGCGGTGAACGTGCCGGTCCCGGAATTGCGCGAACCGGCAGCCGGATAGGCATCGCCGCGGAACACTTCCGCGCCAAATTCCAGGAACTGGTCGGTCGGCGCCAGCCAGCGCACCTGCAGGCCATCGTCGCCATACTGGTTGTTGAGGAAGGCGCGATAGGGCAGCGGCGCATCCGAGAACAGCCAGTCATGGGCGTGACGCTCATTGATGTAGCCGATAGCGGAAAGGAAGCGTCCGCCCTTGAGGGTCAAGCCATAAGGCAGGTCCTTGGAGAGAATATAGGCTTCTTCCACCGCCGGCGTGTTGTCGTTCTGGAACGAGATGTCCAGGAAGCCTGACATGAAGGGATCGATGTTGGCGGTAAGCGAAATCTCGGACTCGCCGATGGAAAAACCGCGCGGCTGCAGGCCGATGTCGCTGCCCGAGGCGATGCCCGCGATGCGCGCCGTGGCGGGATCGCGCGACGCCGCAAAATAAAACCCGTTCAGCACCGCGGCGATGCCAGGATTGAAGGTGTTGAGCGAGGAGGGCGGCGTCGTCGGCGCCGGTGCGGCCGGCGGCTCGACCGTGGCCGCGGTTTGATCCGATACGGGAATTTCGGCCGGTGCCGCCGCCGCGATCATAGTCGCCGGCGCAGTTGCTGGCGCTGCTGCCCGAAGAGGCGGAACCGCCGCAAGCTTGACCGCCGTGGCGTTGGCGGTGGCAGCTGCGCTTTTGGCGGTGGTGGACGCCGCCGAGGCGGATTGCCTGGCGGCTTTGGCTTCGGCTTCCGCCCTGGCCAAACGCTTTTCCAGCACCGCCATGCGGGCGGCATAGTCCTTTTGCATTTGAAGCATCTGGGTGCGCAGCGCGGACAGGTCTGAGACCTGGTCGGCATGGGCGGCTGGGGGCAGGGCAAAGCCCGCACACACTGCCGCCAGAATTAATTTACGAGTCATCGAATGTCTCCATGAGGAGGGATGCGCGCGGGCCGCCGCAAAGGCGCGCCCGCTGGTGCGGCTGGTCAAATTTCAGAAGAATTCAGCGCGGTGGCGCGCGACTCTGCCAGGCAAAGGCCGTCGTCAGGGAAACGAAGGCGGAGGGCAAGGCGGTGAAGATCGCCGTGGCCAGGGCCAGGCTGGCCAGGGCGGACGAGGCCGATGGGGTCACGAAAACCCCGGAATGCACCAATTCCTGGCAGAGACGGCACTGATCGACCGGCCCCTGGTTCCGCAAGGGCGCGGATGCCGGGGTATGGGCCGACGTCACCTTTGCCGGCTCAACGACGGGATGGAAATGGCTCTGAAGGGTCAGGCTCTGAAGGAAGAACGCCAGCAACGCGAGGACCGTCACCCACCGTCTGGCAGGGGTCTGAATGGGTATCGCGCGTCCCGGGAGCGACATGAGCCGCTTTCTGTAAGAAGTGACGTCGCATAACGACTAAGCGATTTACTTGGTTGCCGCAACGGACGGCATTGTTTCTAGCGTAAACATACATCCCTTTGTCCGCCGGGCCAAGGCCCAGGGAAACCGGGCTTTTTGGGCGCTTGACCCCCCGGACCCTGGTGGGTATAAGCCGCGACCTTCCAGGGCAGGCCGTCTGCGGAAAAAACCGCAAAAACGCTGTTGGGAAGCCAGTTTAAAGAGCTTTAGACGCGCGACTCGGGTGGTTTCGTCCATCTCAGTCCTCCGCAAGTTCGGACCGGGAAAACTTCCCGCGTCCGGTTTTTGGTTTTCGTTCAACCGTGCGGCCGCGCGGGCGACAAAAGGGAAGTGGGAATGCCGACAGTCAATCAGCTTATTCGCAAGCCGCGCGGCGCCAAGCCCAAGCGCAACAAGGTTCCGGCCCTGCAGCAGTGCCCGCAAAAGCGCGCCGTCTGCACCCGCGTCTACACCACGACGCCCAAGAAGCCGAACTCCGCGCTGCGCAAGGTCGCCAAGGTGCGCCTGACCAACGGCTTCGAAGCGCTGACTTATATCCCCGGCGAAGGCCACAATCTTCAGGAGCACAGTGTTGTTTTGATCCGCGGTGGCCGCGTGAAGGATCTTCCCGGCGTGCGCTATCACATCATCCGCGGCGTGCTCGACACGCAGGGCGTCAAGGACCGCAAGAAGCGCCGTTCGCTCTACGGCGCCAAGCGTCCGAAGTAAGGAGAAGCCAGATGTCCCGCCGCCACCGCGCCGAACGCCGCGAAATCACCCCGGACGCCAAGTTTGGCGATCTCGTCCTCGCCAAGTTCATGAATTCCCTGATGTATGACGGCAAGAAGTCGGCCGCCGAAGGCATCATCTACGGCGCCTTCGACACCATCGCCTCCAAGACCCGCCAGGATCCGCTTGTGGTGTTCCACGAAGCCCTGCGCAATGTTTCGCCCGCGCTGGAAGTGCGCTCGCGCCGCGTCGGCGGCGCCACCTATCAGGTGCCGGTTGAAGTGCGCACCGACCGTTCTCGCGCACTCGCCATCCGCTGGCTGATCATCGCCGCACGCGCCCGCAACGAGCCCACCATGGAAGGCCGGCTGTCGGGAGAATTGATGGACGCCGCCAACAATCGCGGCAGTGCCGTCAAGAAGCGCGAAGACACCCACAAGATGGCCGACGCCAACCGCGCCTTCTCGCATTATCGCTGGTAACTGGACTAAAAAATGGCCCGCACGACTCCGCTCAATATGTATCGCAACATCGGCATTGCCGCGCACATCGATGCCGGCAAGACGACGACGACTGAGCGCATTCTCTATTACACCGGCAAGAGTCACAAAATCGGCGAAGTCCATGACGGCGCCGCCACCATGGATTTCATGGAGCAGGAACAGGAGCGCGGCATCACCATCACGTCGGCCGCGACGACCTGCTACTGGAAAGAACACCGCATCAACATCATCGACACGCCCGGTCACGTCGACTTCACCATTGAAGTGGAACGTTCGATGCGCGTGCTGGATGGCGCGGTCGCCGTGTTCGACGCGGTGGCCGGCGTTGAGCCGCAATCGGAAACCGTATGGCGCCAGGCCGACAAGTATCACGTGCCGCGCATCTGCTTCGTTAACAAGATGGATCGCACCGGCGCCGACTTCCAGCGCTGCGTCGACATGATGATCGACCGCTTGGGCACCCGCCCGATGATCATCACCTGGCCGATCGGCACCGAAATCGATTTCCGGGGCATCATCGATATCGTCAAGATGAAGGCGCTGGTCTGGCATGACGAGCAGCTGGGCGCGAAGTTCGACGAACTGGAAATCCCCGCCGAATATGCCGACAAGGCCGCCGAACTGCGCGCCGCCCTGGTCGAAATGGCCGTCGAGGAAGACGACACCTTGATGGAAGCCTATCTCGAAAAGGGCCAGGAACCGTCGGTCGAAGATCTCCAGAAGTGCATCCGCAAGGGCACCAACAGCTTCCATTTCGTGCCGGTGATGTGCGGCTCGGCCTTCAAGAACAAGGGCGTGCAGCCTTTGCTCGATGCGGTGGTCGCCTATCTGCCGTCGCCGCTGGACATTCCGCCCCTGGTGGGCATCGATCCCAAGGGCAATGAAGTCACCCGTCCCGCCGACGACAAGGCGCCCTTCGCCGGCCTCGCCTTCAAGATCATGGACGACCCTTTCGTCGGTTCGATCACCTTCGTGCGCGTCTATTCCGGCATGATCACTTCGGGTACGGGTGCGCTGAATTCCGTGAAGGACAAGACCGAGCGCGTCGGCCGCATGCTCTTGATGCATGCCAATAGCCGCGAGGACGTCAAGGAAGCCTATGCCGGCGACATTGTCGCCTTCGCGGGGCTGAAATATTCCACCACCGGCGAGACGCTGTGCGACCCGAATAATCCGGTGATCCTGGAGAAGATGGAATTTCCCGAGCCGGTCATCGAAGTCGCCATCGAGCCCAAGACCAAGGCCGACCAGGAAAAGATGGGCATGGCGCTGGTGCGCCTGGCGCAGGAAGATCCGTCTTTCCGCGTCTCTACCGATCAGGAAAGCGGCCAGACCATCCTCAAGGGCATGGGTGAACTGCATCTGGAAATCAAAGTCGACATCCTCAAGCGGACCTACAAGGTCGACGCCAATGTCGGCGCGCCGCAGGTGGCCTATCGCGAAACCCTCTCCAAGGCGGTTTCGGTCAAGTACACCCACAAGAAGCAGACCGGCGGTTCGGGCCAGTTCGCCGAAGTGACGATTGAATTCGAACCGCTGCCGCCAGGTTCGGGCTTTGTGTTCGAGAATGACGTTGTCGGCGGCTCGATCCCCAAGGAATTCATCCCGGCGGTGGAAAAGGGCCTCAAGACCCAGAAGGAATCGGGCCTGATGGCCGGCTTTCCGGTGATCGACTTCAAGGCCACCCTGGTAGACGGCAAGTATCACGAAGTCGACTCCAATGCCTTGACCTTCGACATTGCCGCCCGCGCGGCGTTCCGCGAACTGGCTTCGCGCGGCGCCGTCAAGCTGCTCGAGCCCATCATGAAGGTGGAAGTCGTGACGCCCGATGAATTCCTCGGCGGCGTGATCGGCGACCTCAATTCCCGTCGCGGCCAGGTACAGGGTCAGGATTCGCGCGGCAACGCCCAAGTCGTCACCGCCATGGTGCCACTGGCCAACATGTTCGGCTACATCAATCAGTTGCGCGGCCAGACCCAGGGTCGCGCGAACTATTCGATGGAATTCGATCACTACAGCCAAGTCCCGCAGGCGCTCGCGGACGAAATCAAAGCCAAATACGCCTAAGGATTCAGGAGAAGAACAATGGCGAAAGCAAAGTTTGAGCGTAACAAGCCGCACTGCAACATTGGCACGATTGGCCATGTTGACCACGGCAAGACGTCGTTGACGGCAGCGAT
>JANYAR010000176.1 GCA_025361185.1 Alphaproteobacteria bacterium
GAAATCGCGGCATTGCCTCTGCATGAACCGATTTATGGGCTGACCGAAGGATTGACGCCAAAGCCGATGGCCAAGGCGGTGCGGGCGGCGCTGGACAAGGTACCCAGGATGCCGGAATGGCAGGACCCGGCCTTCATAAAGCAGCGCCGATGGGAAGGCTTCGACAGCGCGCTGGCTGTCGCGCATGCGCCGGCCCATGACCATGACCTGCAACCCGGCACCCCGGCCCGCCAACGGCTGGCCTATGACGAACTCTTGGCCAATCAGCTGGCGCTGCTTCTGATCCGCGCCAATCTGCGCGGCGGTAAAGGGCGCGCCGTCATCGGTACCGGAAAATTGAAGGCCAAGGCCATCGCCGCCCTGCCCTTTACCCTGACCGACCCGCAGCTGAATGCGCTTGCGGAGATCGAACAGGACATGGCATCGGAACGGCGCATGCTGCGCCTGTTGCAGGGCGATGTGGGCTCGGGGAAAACCATCGTGGCACTGCTGGCCATGCTGGATGCGGTGGAAGCGGGATTTCAGGCAGCCCTGATGGCCCCAACCGAACTGTTGGTACGCCAGCACTTTGCTTCGCTGGAACCTACCGCAAAAGCCGCGGGCGTGCGCTTGGCCTGTTTGACGGGGCGGGAAAAAGGCGCGCCCCGCGATGCGACCCTGGCCAGACTGGCGGCGGGTGAGATCGACATACTGGTCGGCACCCACGCGCTTTTTTCCGAGGATGTCACCTTCCGGGATCTGGGCCTTGCGGTGGTGGATGAACAGCACCGTTTCGGCGTGCACCAGCGCATGCAGCTGCAATCCAAGGGCCAAAAAAATCAACAAAGCTCCGCCGACGTGCTGGTGATGACCGCCACGCCCATTCCCCGCACTCTGGCGCTGACCGCCTATGGCGACATGGATGTTTCCAAGATCACCGGCCGGCCGCCAGGGCGAAAGCCGGTGGAGACACGGGTGATGGGCGCCAGCCGGATGGACGAACTGATCGCGCATCTGCGCACCGCACTGGACCGGGGGCAGCGCGCCTATTGGGTCTGCCCCCTGGTCGAGGAATCCGAGAAAATAGACCTGGCCGCGGCCGAGGAACGTGCCGTGATGTTGCGTCAGGCGCTGGGGCTCAAAGTGGGCCTGGTACACGGCAAGATGAGGGCGACAGACCGCGATGCCGCGATGGACGCCTTCAAGGCGGGCCAGACCCAGTTGTTGGTCGCAACCACGGTTATAGAAGTGGGCGTGGACGTGCCCGAGGCCACCATCATGGTGGTGGAGCATGCCGAGCGCTTTGGCCTGGCCCAGCTGCATCAGCTGCGCGGGCGCGTCGGCCGTGGCAGCGGGAAATCCAGCTGCATCCTTCTGTGGCACGAGCCGCTGGGCGAAACCGCCAAGGCACGGCTGAAAATCATGCGCGAAACCGATGACGGCTTTGTGATCGCGGAAGAAGACCTGCGCCTGCGCGGGCCAGGCGAGGTGCTGGGCAAGCGTCAAAGCGGGCTTGAGGAGTTCCGCATGGCGGACCCGGTCGCCCATGCCGATCTGCTCGCCGTCGCCCATGACGATGCGCGGCTGATCCTGAACCGCGATCCCGATCTCAAATCGCCGCGCGGCGAAGCCTTGCGCGTGCTGCTGTATCTGTTCGGCCGCGACGAGGCCGTGCGCTATCTGCGCACGGGATAGGAAAAAAATTGCCGCGGCGAATTCAGGCCGCTTTTCCGCTCAGCCGGTAAGCCAGCGATCCAACCCATTCATGAAACACATAATCGATGTAGGCAAGATTGCCGGTGACGCTGAGCAGATCACTGCCGCCGCTGGGTGCCGTCAGATAGTCACTGGGCCAGGGTGTCATCGGCCAATCCAGCTTGCGCGCAATCGCTATGGCGCGTGGCATATGCATCGCCGCCGTCGCCAGCAACCAGACCTCGCCCGGCTTGGGCTTCACTATTTCCTTCGAGAACAGGATATTCTCATAGGTGTTGCGCGAACGCGTTTCCAGAGTCAGCTGCCTTGGGTCCTGGCCCATCTCGGCCAGAATCACACGCGCGGTCTCCGCCTCCGAGAAAGGCGCGCCGCCCAGCGCGCCGGAACCGCCGCTGAACACCAGCCGCGCCTGGGGATAGCGGCGCGCGGCGGCAAATCCCGCTTCCACGCGCCAGATACCTTCATTGGATTGCGGCACCCCACGGGCCCGAAACAGCGCGGTGTCGAACCCCGCTCCCAGCATCAGGATGCCATCGACATGGGCCGGCCAGGGTGGGCGGGGATAGCGGTCTTCCAGATCTCTTGCCAGCGGAACGGCGAGAAAGCCGGCCAGCACAAGCAACAGTACCGCCGCAACACCCAAAAAACGCGCCGCCCTGTTCCAACCCAGCACCAGCGAAATCGCGGTGGCCAATACCAGAAAGCCCAGCCAGTGGCTGGGTTGGGCCAGTATCCAGAATAGCTTGGACAAGACAAAAAACATGGGGTGCATAGCGTCATAAAAGCCGGGCGCAGGCAACCGGATTTAAGGCAACCCGGTTGCCGCAGCAGCGCTTTCACGGCAAGAAGCGACAATGGAAAGCTTTGAAACCGAGGCCGTGGTGATCGGCGCGGGCGCCGTGGGGTTGGCCGTGGCGCGCCAGCTTGCGCTCTGCGGGCTCGAGACCTTGATCCTGGAGAAAAACGATCACATCGGCATGGAGACCAGCGCCCGCAACAGCGAGGTGATCCATGCCGGTATCTACTATCCCAAAGGATCGCTGAAGGCGCGGCTTTGCGCCCAAGGCAAACACCTTCTGTACGATTTCTGCGCCGCCCATGGCGTGCCGCACAAGCAGCTGGGAAAATTGATCGTCGGGCATTCAGGCCAAGAGGCCCAGATCGCCGTCATCGCCCAGCAGGCGGTGGATAATGGCGTGGATGACCTCACCCCACTCACCGCGCGCCAGATCGCGGCGCTGGAACCGGACATCCGGGCCGATCAGGGCCTGTTCTCGCCGTCCACCGGCATTGTCGACAGCCATCAGTACATGCTGGCGCTGCTGGGCGAC
>JANYAR010000044.1 GCA_025361185.1 Alphaproteobacteria bacterium
CTGGCTCTGGCGGGCCGCAACACGACCATCGTGTTGCCATCCCGCAATTTGGAACGGATCGCTCTTGACGTCTGGTCGCTGCCCAGGGTGCGCGTGCGCTATATGCCCAATGGCGTGAATTGCGCGCGCTTCGCCGTACCGCCGCGCGCGCACAAGGATGGCGATGAGAGAATTGTGATCGGCACGGTTGCGAGTTTGCGCCGGGAAAAGAATATCGCCCGGCTGATACGGGCATTTGCCGCTACCGCGGGCGGGCGCAAGCCCGGCGCGCTCGAACTCATGATCGTAGGCGATGGGGCGGAACGTCCGGCGTTGGAGGAACTGGCGGGAAAGCTCGATATGGCCGATCACGTCCGCTTCGTGGGGCAAACCAGTCAACCGGAAAAATGGCTGCCGCAGATGGATATTTTCGCGCTGTCCTCCGATACCGAGCAAATGCCGCTCAGCCTGTTGGAGGCCATGGCGGCGGGGCTTGGCGTGGTGGCGACGGATGTGGGCGATGTTTCCCAGATGGTCTGCGAAGCCAATCGCGCCTACATTGTGCCGGTTCGCGATGAAGACTTTGTTGGAGCGCTCGCGCGATTGATTGACGACAGGCGTGCGCAAATTTCGTTGGGCCAGGCAAACGAAAAAAAGGCGCGTGAAGCTTTCGACGAAGATATCATGGCGGCGCGGTATGCCGAAATTATCGGCTAGCGCTGTGTTGCTTCAACACTGATTGAAACAGCGCAACCTGACCGTCGGTGGTTGCCTGCCAGCCGAATTGTTCGGCGTAGCGGCGGGTGTCCGCTCTCTGCGGCAAGGCGTGCCGCAGTTGCGCGATACCGGCCACGATGCCTTTGGCATCCCGGCTCTGCAGCAACAATCCGGCTTGCGGGCTGGCGATGACTTCCGGCGTGCCCCATACCGCAGATCCCAGCACCGGCGTGCCGCACGCCATCGCCTCCAAAAGGACATTGGCCCAGCCTTCACGGCTCGAGGCCAATACCAGAGCATCGGCGCAATTGTAGACATCGCAAAGGGCGTTTTGGTCCAGGCTGCCCAGAAAGCGAACGCGATCTGTGACGCCCAGCCGGGCGCACAGGTCTTCCAGTTGCTGGCGGTCGGGCCCGGATCCCGCAATCAGCAGGCGCGCATCGGGAACGTGCCTGATGGCTTCGATCACCAGATGGTGGCCCTTGCGCTCGATGAGAAGCCCGACAGACGCCAACACAAAGCCGCTGACGCCAAGTTTGGCGCGCAGGGCCGTGCGGTCTTTCGGCTGAAAGGCCTGCAAGTCCACGCCATTGCGCAGCACCGTGATCTTGGCGGCAGGAACAGCCATTTCCACAAGCTCGTCTTTCAGCGCCTGACAAACGGTGATCAGGGCTGCTGCGCTTTGGGCGGCCTTCAGAATGAGCCGGCGCGGGCGGGGATATTCCGGGATCAGGTTGATGTCCGTGCCGCGTGCGGTGATGACAACGGGAAGGTTGAACGCCTGTCCCAGCCAGGCCGCCGCGACGCCATCAGGGTAGAAATAGTGGGCGTCGATAAGGTCGATTCTCAGTCCCGAATCAAGCAACCGCGCGAGCCGCCGGCGCATGGCGCGGTAAAGCGTATGGGGCGTGAGATTCATTCCGACCTTGGGAATCACCACATAGCGGGGATGTTCAGCCGCCACCCCGTTGCGGCGCTCGAAATCGGGAATGGCGCGCAATTTTCGCTGTTCGGGATTGAGCAACCCCGGCGGCACCCAGGCAACCGGGGCCAGAAGATGCGCCTGGACCTTGCCGTCTTCGAGCAGGCGGCGCAGACGCGTTTCCACGAAAATGCCGTGCGAAGGCTGGAGGGAATTGGGGAACAGGGTCGTGGTGGTCAGAATGGAAATCTTTGGCGATGACATACTCAAAGGTCCGGTGCAGAGAGCCCCGACTGGGCAGAAAATCCAACCAGCCGCCGAGCCTGTTTGGCAAGGCGTCGAACGGCGCACAATATAAGAGGTCGGAGCGTTAACAAACCCTTCCGTGCGACCGAATATGCCAGCCTTCGGTGTACAGATGCGGCCACCTCCTGTATAGCGCCGCAGGAGTCGAAGACGCCTTGCAGGATGTTCACTTGAGCGGTTTCAATTTCTGTGTCGCAGATCAGGCGCGTTGAGGCTGCCGGTGGGAAGAAGGCGCTCCTTTGGCAATATGCTGAAAAATTTCACCGCACGTTACGCGTTGATGATGATCGTGGTGCTCGCGGTCGTCTATGGCTCGCTGTACCCATTTGTATTTCGCGACACCGGATCTTTCGGCGCCGACCTTCTGCATTTTGCTGGAACCTGGAACCAGCCGCCCCAGAGCCGGGGCGATCTGTTGGCGAACTTGCTTCTCTATATGCCCCTGGGGCTAGCCGTCACCCTGGCGTTCGGTCAGAACAGGCCGCGGTTTCTGGCTTGCCTATTCGCAGCCGGCAGCGGCACCTTGCTGTCTTTTTCGATAGAACTGGTGCAATTCTATGACGTCGACCGTGTCAGCGCTCTGTCGGACGTCTATCTGAATATTCTGGGAACACTGGCGGGGTGTGCCATCGCCTGGGCAGCAGGCACCAGGCCGACGACGTCATGGCCATTGGGAAGCGGGGCCACATTCGCGCGCCTTCTGCTTCCGGCATGGCTGGGGTGGCGTTTGTATCCCTATGTGCCGACAATAGACCTGCACAAATACTGGAGAAGCGTTAAGCCGTTGCTTTTCGTGTCCCAGGTGGCACCCTACGATGTTTTTCGCTACACCCTATTGTGGCTGAGCGTAATTCTTCTTGTTAAAATCGGGCTGCGGCCGCAAAGATTCGTGCGATTTCTGCTGGTGGCGATTGCGGGCTTTTTCGCCGCAAAGATTCTGATCGTGGGCCAGATTCTTTTTCTACCGGATATTCTTGGGGCGGTGACAGCTCTCCTTTTGGCCCACCTCGTTTTTCAAAGGTTCAGTTCGTTTGGTATTCCAATTGTCGCCGCTCTTCTGTTGGCGATGGTGACGCTGACGCGAGTGCTGCCTTGGCAGTTCGCAGCCACATCGAAGGCATTTCAATGGGTGCCTTTCTTTGGTTTTCTGCACGGTTCGCTGCAGGTCGACGTTATTGCCTTCTCGGAAAAATTCTATCTGTACGGCTCGGTGATACTGCTGCTTGTCAAAGCGGGCATGAGGCTTCGCACGGCGGTCGCACTCGAATGCGCCGTTCTGCTGGTCACGAGCGTGTTGCAGATTTTCATGGTGGAGCGTTCGGCCGAAATCACCGACGCGCTGGTGGCCCTGGCTCTCGGCGTCATCTACGCGCTTTTAAGACGCCAACATGGCGAAAACGAGCTCACGGTCCCGCAATCCCGGCACGTGGCGTCGGATGCCGTGCACTAACGCTAGAAATGGCTGCTGCCGGTGCGTTCCATGGATTGTTCGCGAACGGTTGGGATCGCACCCTGCTCGGCTTGCATGAATTCCTCAAACATCCATATCAGCCAAAGGGCGCGGCTGTTGTCGGCCCATCCGGCCTGATGACCCGCGATCAGCCGGTGGATGGTGGCGGAATTCAGATAGTCCGATGAGGCAAGCCCGGTCTTCGAACTCAGTTTGTGGTCGAGATGCCGTCCCATCGTGCCGCGGAACCAGCGCGCCAGCGGCACCGAAAAGCCCTGCTTGGGCCGGTGCAGCACATTGGGCGGGACCAGGCGCGAAAAGGCGCGCTTCAACAAGATCTTTCCTTCACTGCCTCTGCGGTTGACAGCGGATGGCAGCCCCAATGCCCAGTTGACGAAGCTGTGGTCGAGCATCGGTACGCGCACTTCCAGGCTGTTGGCCATGGCGGTACGGTCGACTTTTGTCAGGATATCGCTTGGCAGCCATGACTTGAGATCGACATATTGCGCTATCGTCACCGGATCGTCGGTGGGCGCGCGCTTGGCATGTCTGGTTATGACATCCACCGCATGGTAGCCGCCGAGGGACTTGGTTAAACCCGGTGCAAAAAGCGATTTTCGCATGTCGTCGCCCACGACCGAAACATTCCAAAAATAGCCGGTCGTCGAGTCGGCGCTCAGTTCACGAAAGGTATGGCGCGCCCGCAGGAAACGAGGCGCCCGGTCCAGCTGGGGGTAAAGGTTCGCCAAGGTGCCGAACAGGGGCCGGCGGATCGCGCCGGGTAGCCAGCGCCGGATGCTCTCCTCGCGGGAATGGAAGCCGTAGCGCCGGTAGCCGGCGAACAGTTCGTCGCCACCGTCCCCGGACAGGGCCACCGTCACGGATTTCCGCGCCAGTTGCATCAGCCGGAAACTGGGCAGCGCGGAACTGTCGCCAAAGGGTTCGTCAAAGATCGAAGGCAGGGTTTCGACCAGATCCAGCTCATCGCCCTGCATGCGCGCAATCACATGGTTCGAGCCGTAATGCTCCGCCACCGCCGCGGCATAGGCGGTCTCGTCGAAGGCCGGGTCGTTGAATCCGATGGTGAACGCCGTGATCGGACCCTGCGACTGCCGGGCCATCAGCGCCATGGTGCCGCTGGAGTCCACGCCGCCGGACAGGAACGCCCCAACCGGAACATCCGCCACCAGCTGGGATTTCACGATCCGGCCCAGGCGTTCCAGCAACGCATCGTCAAGATTTCTGAGTTCGTTGTCATCGATCGCGGCCGGGGCCGGATCCCAATAGGTCCGCATTTCGGGTTGCTGCCCCCGGCGGATCGTAAGCGTCATGCCGGCGGGCAATTGGCGGACACCGCGGTAAATGGTTCGAGGCTCGGCAATATAGCCCAGGGCAAAAAACTCCTCGACCGCGCACGGATCGATGGTGCGATCCAAGCCGGGGTGAACCTGCAATCCCTTCAATTCGGATGCGAAAACAAATGTCTGATCGGCCAGGCTCGCGTAATAGAGCGGTTTTTCACCCAATCGATCGCGGGCCAGGAAGAGGATTTCCTGACGCCGGTCCCACAAGGCAAAGGCAAATTGCCCGGTGAGGTGGTCGACACAATCGCGGCCCCATTCCAGCCATGCTTCCAGAATGACTTCCGTGTCCGATCTCGTCGCAAAGCAATGGCCGCGCCGTTCCAACTCGTGCCGAAGTTCCTGGAAATTGAAAATCTCGCCGTTGAAGGTCAGGCAGACATTCTTGTCGCCGCTCTGCATGGGCTGGGCGCCCGTGATCAGGTCGATCACGGCCAGCCGCCGGTGGCCCAATCCCAGTCCCGGTTCGAAATGATGGCCATCTCCATCCGGGCCGCGATGGCTGAGCGCGTCGCTCATCGCGCGCAGCAGCGCGCGATCAGGTGGGCGACGGTCCTTCTGGTCAAACCATCCGACGATTCCGCACACTTATCGCGTTCCTTCTGAAGAGGGCGAATTTGGTGTTTTCGTCTGGTCGTTGGCTTGGTCGAGACGCGCGGGCAATTGGTGCAGCGCCGGTAACGTCTCCATCAGACGCAAGCGCGCATCCTCGACCGTGCCGTCAATTGCGGTCGAAAGTGCGATGGCGGCTTGGCCCTGATGGCCCTTCAGGGCGGCAACGGCCTGCAGAATTTTCACTTTGAACAGACTTGTCGTGAAGCGGCCGTCGACCCAATAAGAGGACCAGATCATGCGCCTCTCGCCCGGAGAGGTAATGATCCATTCCTGGAACTGGACGTGTTCGCCCGCGAACGTCGCGCTGACACTGGTGACGTTAGACAGGATCCAATTTTCGCCATTCCAGAACTGATTGACATGTGCGGTCATGGCATGCCCCGGCCGGGAGCGCGCATAATAGCTCACGAAGTAATCGGCCGGCGTCGCGGCTTCATCCCCTGCCGGAACGACAGAGGCTGCCGCCTGTGCGTCGGATCCGAAAAAACTGGGGCGCCAGAGGGGTGATGCGGGCCCGGTATGCCAGCCGGCCGGGCGAAGGGGCTCGGTTATCGCGGTCAGATCGGGTCTGACAAAATAATTGTCATGCCACCATGCCAGCGCGGGACCTGCGCTGAGCAGTATGGCGGAGAGCACCGACACCATGACCAGGCTTTGGGACGCCGCCGCGGGGGCAGGGCGGATATCGTCCTTCTCGCTGAATTCGTCCCGGAAGAAATAACCCGCAAGGCCAAGAACCAGCAATATGGCGACATTGAAGCCCCAACCATAAACGATGTGATCGGCGCCCGCGCCATATTCGTTGCTGGTCGAGTAGGCCAGCACAATGATGCCGACGCATCGCAGCCCGTTTCCGAAAAGGGGTACCGCCACGCACGCCAGCAGGAACAGCACGGTCTTATAGATCTTGCGAAACGTCATGTAGGAAAACAGGACGCCGAGTGTCACCGTCGCGATAAGAAAACGCAGGCCCGCACAGGCTTCCGCTATCTCATAGCGGCCGGTGGTCAGCTCAAATGTCGTTCCGTCGGCGTAGTGGGGGATCCCCAGAATATTGAGACTCACATCGACAAAATGCGCTGCAAAGATCTGCATGGGAGCGATCAGATATTCGCCGGTCGGAACCAGGAACAGCAGATAAAGCACCGGAAACCAGATCACGCGAAGGACGCGGGCGCCCAGCAGGGCAAGTACCAGGGTCTGCAGGATCGCGACAACGGCGTACTGCTGCACCTCGTTGATGGCCGCCAATTGGCCCATCCACCAACCCAGCGCGAGCACGGGCATGAGCAGCAGCGCCTTCGGGCAAAGGCTTGGCGCGAGCGCGCCCAGAGCCGCCCGCTTTTCCCAAATCAGCCAGATCACGATAGGCACGATCAGAAAGCAGTGCGAGTAGGTGGGAGATACCAGCCAAACCGTGATCGCCGCCGACAGACAATCGCGAAAGGCGACAAGCGCCAAAAGCACAAGAACAGCCAAGGCCGCGCCATGGCGAAGCCATGCGTTTGAGATCGCGCGATGAGATTGCGGTGGGCGTGCCGCGGTTACGACTTGCATTGTGCCGAAAGCTCAAAGTGCTGGCCGGCAGCGGGGCGAAGCGCGATTGGGCT
This sequence comes from Alphaproteobacteria bacterium, assembly GCA_025361185.1. Classification (GTDB taxonomy): domain Bacteria; phylum Pseudomonadota; class Alphaproteobacteria; order Micropepsales; family Micropepsaceae; genus Rhizomicrobium. The sequence continues at coordinate 6,961 of JANYAR010000044.1, forward strand.
GTCGGCAGGCGTGGCGCTTGAAGGCTGCAACATTTCCAGATGATTGTCGAAATCCTTCAGCAGACTGGACCAATCATGGTTGTGTTCCACATACTTGCGGGCGTTCAGGGCGACCCCATCGCGGTCGGCACCTTGAAGCGCCTCCAGAACCGCATTTGCGAACCGCACCGGTTCGTTTTCGACCCAGAGATGGTGTCCGGCCTGAATGCGAAGCGAACGTGTTGCATCCGGTGTAGCAACCACCGGCTTTGCCATTGCCATGGCTTCGAGAACCTTGTTCTGAATGCCGCGCGCGATATGCAGGGGCGCAATGACGGCGCGGGCGAACTGAAGATAAGGGCGTACGTCCGCCACGGCGCCGGTTACGTCTATCCCCGGTCCGGCTACCTCGCGCAGAGCGGCGGGCGGGCCGGACCCCACGAAATGAACGCGGGCATTGGGAAGGCGTTTGGCGATATGCGGAAAAACCTCGCGGGCAAACCAAACGGCGCCTTCATAATTGGGGCGGTAATCCATGCGCCCGGTCATCACAATCGGGAGTTCGGCGGCATCGAAGGGATTTTCAAAATGGGCCGGCGCGAACCTTTCCAGATCGACACCGTTTGTCAGGCCCAGAATCTTGGAGGCGCTGTCCGGTGCGATATGCCGGAAGGCATCGGCCTCGAAATCCGAGGCCAGCAATGTGCAGCCGAACGCCTTGGCGGCACGACACTCCAGAGCCTCGAGCTTGCGGCCTTCGCGGGCGTACAGCCACTGCGTGACGCCGCGTGACCCGGCCGCATATTGCCTCCACTTGTCGGAATCAATATCGACCATGTCGAAGAGGACGCGATCGGTGGCGATCGACCCGGTCAGCAGATAGGGCGCCATGGCGGAGCCGAATATCACGGCGTTGTCTATCTGCCGGTCGCGCAGTGTCCGGTCAACCCATTGCTGCAGGCGCCGGCTTCCAAAACAGGCCGTCGTGAGCGGTTTTCCCGTGGCGAGCCCGACCAGGCTGCGCCAGGCTTTGGCCGCGCGGCCGAGCGGCTCGAAATAGCAATCGCCCCCGGCCAACTCTCTGACCTTGTCGAGATACTGCCAGTCTTCAGGATCATCGACAAAGCAGGCCACATGAACCGGGCCGCGGCGCGCGAGATGGCGAAGCAACGCATAGGACCGGATCTTGTCACCCTTGTTGGGAGGATAGGGCAGGCGATGGCACAGAAACAGGCTGCTGGACGTCATCGTTTTGACGCGGTGTCGGCAAAGAACACGCGATCCACGCTCGACCAGCGAAAATCCCTGACAAGCAGCTTAAGGCGGCCAAATGTGCGGTCGAGATTCAGATAATGGCGGACCCGCGTTTTTAAGGAGGTTCCGGAAATGCGTGGCTGGGCCGAATCGATTTCCCAAGGATGAAAGTAGAAGGTGCAAGGCTGCCGGTCGTTGGCGCGAACGCTCGTAAGGCAGCGCTTGAACAGGCCATACGGAAAGAGCCGGAAATAGCCGCCGCCGCCGGCCGGCCAGTTCCGCCCGAATTGGCGAACCGTCGTGATGGGAATTTCCACGAATTTGCTGTCGGCAAAGGGATAGAAGGCAAAGCGCGGCTGCTCGGGAATTCCATAGAGATCGTGCGCAATCGGAAATGTGCTGGAGCTGTACTTGTAACCGGCTTCATCCAGCACACTGAGGGCCCACAGATTGCGGCGCGAAATCGAGAAGGACGTGGCGCGATATCCGTTTACGGCCGTCCCGCCGATATCTTCCAACAAGACCTTGGATCGTGTCACATCGGCCAGAAATTGCGGCCGCGATTGATGGTCTGCGCGGTAGTGGGCAAGGCCATGCGACGCCAGCTCGTGGCCGTTTTCGACAATGCGCCGGACCATCTGCGGATATCGTTCGGCTATCCAGCCGAGCGTAAAAAAAGTGGCCTTTGTGCCGCTGTCCGAAAATAGCTGCAGAATGCGCTCTATGTTTCGTTCGACCCGGCATTCGATTCTGTCCCAGTCTTTCCGCGCGATATGGGGAAAGAATGCCTCAACCTGGAAATAGTCTTCCACGTCGACCGTCATTGCGTTCCATGTCAGGTCTGACAGACCCCTCACCGGCCGCTTGCGCCAGCCGACGATGGGATCGCTTTCGATTGCGCTGATATTCACCACGGCCCTCCCTCCGCAAGTCCATGGACCTACGGCGCGTCCGAACTCACCAAATTCAAAATCTGCTGAATGACCCTGCCGGCGCGGCGCGTGAACGCTTCCTGCTTGGTCAGCCGCCCCTCCAGATCGTCCAGCCGGGTTACGACAGCCTGCTGGCCCCCCGGGCCATGATTTGCTCCATTGGCCGCGGCGGGTTGCGACGCTTCCTCCGCCGCCTCTGTCTCATTTGCCATATCCGCCGCGACCCGATTGACGTCATCGGCGGAAAAGGCGTGCAGCTCGTCGAGATAGCCCAGAATCATGAGGCGGTTGCCCAGCGTATTGATGCGGCGCGGAATGCCGGCGGTGTGCTGGTGGATGGCCCCGATCGCGCTCATGGGAAAGGAGGGATCGCCCGTCCAGCCCACCTGCTTGAGCCGGTGCAGGACGTAATTGCCTGTCTCCAGGCTGTTCATGGGACCCAGATGATAAGACGCGATGACGCGCTGGCGCAGCTGCTCCAGATCCGGATTGGCTATGATCCTGCGAAACTGGGGCTGTCCGACCAGGAAGCTCTGGAATGGCGCCGCGTTCTGGACCTGGAAATTCGACAGCATCCGCAGTTCTTCCAGGGCGCTTTCCGACAGGTTCTGGGCTTCGTCCACGATCAACAAAGCGCGGCGGCCTTCGCGATGGGTCGCGTCAAAAAATTCCTGGAGCCGCAGCAGTAGCCCGCTCTTGTCGGACGGCAGGTCGCGCAGCCCGAACGCGGCCGCGACCATTCGCAAAAGATCGTGCCCCGACAGCAAGGTGGTTACGACATGCGCCGCGACGATCTTGCTGGGGTCGATGGTGGCGATCAGGCGTTTGACCAGGGTCGTCTTGCCGGCCCCAACATCGCCGGTGATGACGATAAAGCCTTCGCCCCGCTTCAAGCCGTAGGTCAGATGCGCCATGGCCTGTGAGTGAACGCTGCTCTCGAAGTAGAAGCGTTCATCAGGCGTCAAGAGGAAAGGCTCGGCGCGTAGCTTATAAAAACTCGTATACATGACGCCTCGCGATGCCTAGCCCTCGGCGGGCG
>JANYAR010000082.1 GCA_025361185.1 Alphaproteobacteria bacterium
GATCAAGTTCGGCAAGCCCAGCATGGTGGGCGCCGTCACCGGCACCGTCGCGGGCCTGGCCACGATTACGCCGGCGGCGGGTGTCGCAGGCCCTTTGGGAGCGGTACTGTTGGGGGGTGCGGCCAGTTGTGTCTGCTATGGGGCGGTTTGGCTGGTGAAGCGCGTAATGCGTGTGGACGACGCCCTGGACGTGCTGGGCGTGCATGGCGTGGGCGGGGCTATGGGCACAATGTTGCTACCCTTTGTGGCGCTGGCAGGCAGCGGCGGCGGCCATCTCAACCATGCGGTGGTCCCGCAATTTCAGGTACAGGCCATCGCGGTGGTCGCCGTGGCGCTGTTTTCCGCGATCGCCACCTTTGCCATTACCAAGCTGGCCGACATGCTGGTGGGCTTGCGCGTGGACCTCGAGCATGAAACCCAGGGGCTGGATTTCGCCACCCATGGCGAAACCGGCTATCACACCAACCGCTAGCAACGGTTTTCTGGAAGGAAACGGGCAATGAAACTCGTCGTCGCGATCATTCAGCCCCACAGGCTCGACAGCGTGCGCAAGGCGCTGACCGACATCGGCATCCACGGCATGACGATCACCGAAGTGCGCGGCTATGGCCGTCAGCGCGGCCATACCGAAATCTATCGCGGCGCGGAATACACCATTTCCTTCATACCCAAGCTGAAGGTGGAGGTGGCGCTTGCCGACGACCGGGTGGACGACGTTATCGCCACCATCACCAAGGCGGCGCGCACCGGCAAGATCGGCGACGGAAAGATATTCACCCTGGATCTGCATTCCGCGCAGCGCGTCAGGACGGGCGAGACCGGCGAAGACGCTCTCTAAATACTGCCTGGCATCCCGAAGGACCAAGCCCAAGGGGGTGTCCCTTCCGAAAATCCTATTCGCACATATTGATGATGTAGCCCGCCCAGGACAGGCCGAGCCTGGACCGATCCGAAGCGTTCTATAGAGCGGTAAATGGGGGCACCCTTTTCCAGCGACAGGTGTGTCCGGGCGCAATTATAATAGGTGGCGTAAGCATCGAGGATGCGCTGAAGATGTTCGCTATTATTGTACGGATTCAACCGGACTTAGCCCGGATTTCGGTCTTGGTCAGTGGCGTCGCCTCTCGCCTCCAGTGATTCCCCATTTTAGGGGCGAGTATTGCCCCAAAACGGAGAAAGTTTAGAGTTAGACTGAAAGCACCTGGACTCGCAACAATTTGCGCCAGACATTTTATATTCGGATCGCACCCCCGTGACTGTACTCAGGAGGCATACGACGTTTCGAACAGCCGCCGCCGTGGCGGCAGGAGGAGCGTTGGCCTTAAGCTTGATTTTCGTTCTCTCACCGATTCTACCGGCATTGCTCTGGGCTGGAGTTTTAGCCATCGCTCTTTGGCCCAGCTACTCGAAAGTTTACAGATGGCAAAATTCGCGAGCTTGGCAAAGCGTCATCGCGCCACTTACGTTTACCATCCTGGTGGGTCTCGTTATCGCGGCACCAGTCGCACTTGCGGCTGTAGAAATAGGCCACGAGGCACGAGCCGTAATGGCATGGATAAATAGCGCCCGGCAGGGCGGAATGCCCTTACCTGCTGGTTTAAGTACACTGCCGTGGATAGGAACGCGTATCGCGTCTTGGTGGAAGACGAACCTCGTTGACCCGAGAGATGCCACGAGTCTTTTTCGCCAAGTTGGACCGAGTCAATTGTTGGGCTTAACTCGCAGCGTCGGAACTGAGATATTTCATCGTGTTCTTTTATTCGTCGTAACAATTATGACGCTTTTCTTTTTGTTTCGCGATGGACAGACACTCGCAAGACGCCTGCTAGGAATTGGTAAAGCAGTGTTCGGCGAAAAAAGCGCTTTAATATCCCAACACGTTGTAGAAGCGATTCATGGGACTGTGGACGGGCTCGTCTTAGTGGGACTTGCTGAAGGAGCGGTCATTGGCGTGGGTTATTTTATAGCGGGGTTGCCTCATGCGGCGGTCTTCACAATCGCGACAGGGGTCCTAGCCATTATTCCTTTCGGAGCGCCGTTAACTTTTTGCTTGGCGGGGGTGATCCTGCTCAGCACAGGCAAAGTAGTATCAGCCGCAGCCCTTGTTGCGTTCGGCTTTTTCGTCGTCTTCGTGGCGGACCACTTTATAAGGCCATTTCTAATTGGAGGTGCCTCTCAAATCCCGTTTTTGTTGGTTCTTCTCGGGCTGTTGGGCGGCGTCGCATCTTTAGGCATCGTTGGCTTGTTCGTTGGGCCGGCATTGATGGCGGTGTTGATGGCTGTCTGGAGAGATTTGGGTGAGCACGAAGTCGCCTGACCAATGCCTTGTAAGCATTACCGATACCTTGGTGGTTCAGCCTGCCCGAGCAATTGTGACGATGGTATCGGGGAAAGTTGGGCGATCCGAATGTCCGCTTTGGGTCAAAAGCGGCCATTCCGTTCTGGTCAGCCCAATGTCCGCTTTTGCCAAAAGCGGACATTCATGCTCAAATAAGTGAAGGGGCACCCATGGCCACTAATAAACGTTTGCCTTCGCTCGTTCGGTGTTAAAATGTAGGGCGCCCGTATAGTGGGTCTATTGCCATGAAAATTGCTGCGCCTATTCTGTTTTTGGTAGCTGTAGCCGGTCCAGCATTCGGTGCCCCGATTGCGGCGAGAGCAGCAACTGCTCATGTCGGGGCAATCGCGACGGTAGAAGGTCGGGTGGCAGTTGACAGGATGCCTTCAGGCGAAATCTATCTTGATTTGGATGGCAACGACCAGAACGCGCCGGCGTCTGGCTACATTTCTCGCTGGAATGCCATTAAATTCCTCGATGTCGACAACCTCAATGGCAAGACGGTCGATATCACAGGCACGATCACCACATTTCGGAAACGACCAGAGATTTTTGTTTCCGATCCGAGCCAAATCGTGGCGAAATAGCTCGTCTCAACCGGGCCCCGTGCCAATTCGCAGCAAACTCGTAAATGTTGGGCAAAGTATCAGAGCGCCGCGCTCCTCGCTTTAGGAAGCCTATAGCGATCGATTCAAGGAGTTGGGAATTATTGAAGCGGGTGGACTGTTCCCGCGAGCGATGCGTGAAATGCGTAAAGCCGCAGCGATATGCTTCCGTCAAAACCTAAACCGCTCTAGTCTTGCGGCGCCGAGCGATCAGCAGCAGCACTCCGGTTCCCATCACGGTTAGGCTCGCAGGTTCGGGAACGCGGACAAGAAATGCCTCACCCCCCGGATTGCCCAGGCCGGTAACGATTGGCGTGAAGCTGCCATCCGTCTGATCGAGCGCGCCTACGAAACCATTAAGGTTCGCATCCTGGGCAGCTGAATAGCCCATGTTGAACCCAAAGGCGCCAGTGATCGCGTACACATTATCGGTCGTTTTGTCCGCGACCAGGAGGGTATTGTCCAATGTTCCGGCGAACACAGTGTCATCGACCATGACTCCGGATTGCAATTGTAGGGAACTGGCGGTCTGCGACACCATGCCGGGATTGGACAAAAAAACAAGAAGACTGTCGGCCTGACTATCAAGCACTACTCGGCCGTCTTGCGTGAGCGACAGGCTGTCAGGATCCTGCAAGTTCAGCGTCGTCGGCGCACCCGCATTCAGGGCGGTGGCAGGCGCATTGCCGTTTAGCACGCCTGAGACATTGACGACACCCGCGCCCAGCGTTGCAAGCGACAGTGCGGGGTCACTGTTCGGATTGGACGCTGGGTTCGAGGGAGTCACAAAAGCGTGACCGTTGACGAACACCGCGTCATCATATCCGCCGCCATGCGGTACCGCGCTGAAGGTGTAGACAGCGGACTTCGCCAGATTAACGGGATTTATGAGCACAAGGTTCGGGTTTGCGTCCTCATTCTGCATTGACCAAAGAAGCCCGCTGGTCGGGTCGTAGCGCAGACCATCGGCGTGACCTGCGACGGTGGTCGAGTTCACAAATGCGCCGGCCGTGTTGTACTGGACAATAGTGCTGTTTCCGGCTGACCCGTCCTTGGGTGTGCCGCTGCTGTATCCGACATAAACGCTGTCGCCCACAACGACGACCGAGTCGGCGCCACTTGTGCCAATTGGGCCCGCGGCAAAGGTTATTATACCATAGCCTAACGCAGCGATCGGCGCAGCCTGAGCGCCTGTGATTGCCAGCAGCATGGCCACTACGGCAAGCCCAGTTGAACTCAGATGCTTGATCATTGGCACGACTTTCTATGAGCTGACGTTTCCGCGACGATGCCAGACGCTAGACCCAGCGGGTGATCTATTTATGACGCCCGCTCGCTTTGAATAGAGCGGTTCACGGCCATAGCCAGACTCTTTACATTGCGCCTGGCAGCCCTTGGGAGAACGGCTACTGCGAAAGCTTCAATGGAAAACTGCGTGATGAGCTGCTCAACGGCGAGATCTTCTCCTTACGCAAATCCTTCACTCCATCCGTGGTCGCAGCCCGGGCCGTGGGGGTTGGGGATTCGAACCGCGTTCGAACTGGTCTCGTCCAGCCGCCGGCTCTATTTTCTAGAAATTCCGGCCCGATTTGGGAAATGTCATCCCGTCGCGAAATAAAATTGCGCTACCGCTGAGCGATCGGGAGAAACTGTAATATTAAAGGTCACGGGAAGGGTGGCGACGGATGATTAGCGGCAGACCTTGGGGCGATGTTATACGCAGAATCAGCGCCTGACATTCGAGTCAGTGCAGGGCCTCAGAATTTGAGAATAAAGATGTAATATTGGTTATCAATCGTTTGGAGATCTAGATGTTCGATATTTGGAAACAGCGGCCCGAACCACACGATTTTCCGGCGGCCCT
>JANYAR010000091.1 GCA_025361185.1 Alphaproteobacteria bacterium
GGCGTTGCGAGCCGACGCCGATGCCGGGCGACGGCAAAGACACCTATGACTCCATGAACGGTCAGGTGACGGCGCATCAGACTGCCGCGCGCGGCGCGGCTGTCGCGGACGCAACCAAGAACTGATTTCGCAATAGAAGCCCTGTCACGGCAGCAAGCGGCCCAGGCCGCGCGCTCGACCGGCGCCGTGCCACCTTGCAGGATCGGAGTGAGGAGCTGTGCCATCAGCCCTTCCGGCATGGCCTTGTCGGCGATGCGATAGCCGCCGGGCTGCGATGCTCCGCCATGCAATGGGTGCCGAACATCACATCCCACGGGGCGAAGGTGCCGCCGAAATTCTTGTCGCGGACGCAAGCGGCATGATGCCAGCGGTGGAAAACCGGGATGACGAACGCCGCGCCCAGACCGGCCCGCCAGGGCAGCAAATGCCACAGCGTCAGCAGAATCTGGGGCCCAGGACGTCCAGCGCGAGCTTCACTACCTCACCACACGCACATTGGTGATCTGCTGGGCAATCTGATTGAAGGTGGTGACCACCGCGCTGTTCGAAGTCAGGGCGTAGTATTTGGTCGCATCCGATGCACAATAGCGCAGGGGCGCGGAATTGCCCGCGCCGCCGACATTTCCGACATTGACATAGATGGCATAGATGACGACGCCATCGGCCTTGGCGCGATCGCAGGTCGTCTCTTCCTGAGTATCGATGTAGCCGTCCTGGACCGTGCCTTCGGTGGAACCGTTGCCCCACCAGCGGTCCTGGGTGTTCAGACCGTCGGACACAAAGATGATATAGCGGGAGGTATTGGCCGGCAGCGCCGGCGTTGTGTAGGGATCGCCGGTGGTCAGCATCTGCCAGCCATGCTCGACGCCGATCGCCTGGTTGGTCGAGCCGCCTGGGGACATGTCGTCAATCTTGGTTCCCAACCCCGCCCAGTCAAAGCCCAGGGCCGCCGAAACGGTGGCCGCCGGACAGGAAGAGGGATTTTCCGCCGGAAACTGGGTGTCCGGTGTCGTATTCACAGGCTGGGTGTTGGTTGTATCGTAATCCGAAGCCGGCGCCGTACGCAGACCCGCCATGGTCATGGTCTGCACGCCACCGCGCTGGCGGTCCGTCACGCAACCGCTCCAGGTCGAATGGCTGTTGTGCGTCCAGGTGTGGTTGAAGGGCGCGGCGCCGGTAAGGGCGACAGTCGTCGCTACATCCGTCGTCACGGTCCTGCGCGTCCAGGTACAGGTCGTTGTGCCGTGATGCGTGCTGCAGTTTTGGGAGCCGTCTGTCGGCGCTGCGGTGGAGGAAGCGTTCGTGGTGGACGAACTGTTGCCGCTATAGCCCGCGGTGGTGGCTGTCGTCGTGTTGGTGACGGTGGACGAGCCGGTCGACGAGGAGCCCGCATTGCAGCTGGTTGCGCCACCGTTGACCGTGGTGCAGGTTTGCGACAACGTCGTGGGCGTACTGGTGGTTGTGGTCGTGGTCAGCGTATTGGTCGGCACGCTGTCATAGCAGCCGTTGTAGTAACGGGCATTGTGAGCAGTGTTGACGCTGCCGTTGTCGCTTCCGGGACAGATAATGCCGCTGGCCGGGACAGTACCTGTCGAGGAAGAGCCATTGGCGCTACCGTTCGTGCAGCGATATCCCGTGGTCCCGGTTGAGAAGGGGCAGGCGCTTCCCGGCCCCACACTGCTGGTCACCACGGCGGCGGCGTTGGCCGGCGGTGCATCCCATTCGCCCCAATCGATAAAGGCGCTGCCCACATAACCTGATTCACCCATGTTGACCGAGCGCGTGAACGGCACGATCCCGACTTTCACATCCCCGGGCGAGCTGGCGGCATTCTGCAGGATCGTCAAAAGCTGATGCGACGCGTTTTGCAAGGCACTCATCTTCGAGCCGCTCGCGTCGCCGTTGCTCATGGACCCGGAATTGTCCAGCACCAACGCCACCCACAATTTGCTTTGGCCCCAGATCACGTTTGATGAGATGCTGACCGGCAGGCTCGAGATAGAGGCGAGCTTCATCAGCACCGTCGGCATGGAGTTGGTGGCCGTGATCGTCACCGAGCCGGTGCTGTTATAGCCGGTGGCGGGAATGCTGATGGTCGGCGCGCCGTAAATGGTCTTGTCCACCGTATAATTGGCGTCAAAATATTTCTGCGCCAGAGCCTGAGCGGACGATTGAGTCAA
>JANYAR010000094.1 GCA_025361185.1 Alphaproteobacteria bacterium
ATCGATCCACTGGATCGATTTGCCCGCGCCGCTACGCTGTCGCTAAGCGCCGCCGGTCGGGCCTCACTCATTCGCAACCGCGCCGGCGCCATGCGCGCCCGGGTCAGTCAATGCGACACAGTTGATGTCGCTGCAGGAAACCATATTGACCGTGTCGTAAGGCGCCGCACCGGTGCCTTGCAGGTCTCCGCGCTTGCCCAGCGGGCGCCCGCTAGATGCTTGCAGCACCGCAGCGATTGCCGCCGCCGCACCTCTGGGACCGCCCGCGCCGGCCCCGGCCAGTCCGACGGTACCGCTCGACATGGCGATCACCGGCGCCAGGAATGCGCTGGCAATGCCTGCCTGTGCCGAAGGGGTCGCGCCCAGAACGACGCCCGTGCCTGTCGCGGTGCGGCCCGAACCGAACGGCCCATTCAAGGTCACCGCACAGGCCGCCGCCCGTCCGCTGGAATCCACCGCGGCAAATCCCGTCGATCCCAAATCGCCCGGCACACCGGCAATGCCGAAACTTGCCAGGGACTGCTGAACTGCCAGCGCCGTCGCGCCGGCCGGAGCACGCGCGGCGCGAACCCCGCGGGACACCGTGTCGAAAAGCGAAGCGCTGAAAGCGCCCGCGCCGGTGCGCGGCCCCGGAAGCCAAGCCACAAGATTGCCCGCGCCGCGCGACCGCGCCAGTCCCTGCAGCGCCACCGTCGCCGCCAATTCGCCGGCGGACAGACCGCCGCCCTGGGCATCGGAATAGGCCAGGATGCGCTCGGCCACCTCGCCCTGGTAGAAACCGTCCGCCCCGTTCAGCCGTATCCGGCCCAGCGTCACGCCCAGCGCCACATTCTTGACTTCCGTGCCAGCCGCAAGAAGGTTGGCGGACCCGTCGAGAAACTCCGCCGTCAGGCCTGCGTCCTGCCGCACGATATTTTGGGACGAAGCCAGCCGCGCGGCCAGCGCCTGGGAAATGGGAAAGCCGGTTGCGGCATAGGCTTCGCCCGGCGCCACCACGCGCTGCCAGGGCAGCGCGCCATACTGCCTGTGCATGGTGGCAAAGCCTTTCACCGCGCCCGGCAGGGCATAGGCCCCCGCGCGGCGCGGCGCCTTGGTGAGAAAATCGAACTCGGTGACTTGGCCGTTCGCCTCACTCACCAGACAGATGCCGCCGCCGCCAAGTCCGGCGGCCACCGGATAGGTCGTGGTCAGCGTGAAGAACATGGCCGCGACCGCATCGACCGCGCTGCCATGCGATGTCAACACACTCGCGCCGGCGCGCGCCGCGAGCGGCTCATCCGCCGCGACAATGCCGCTGCGACGGGCCTGGCTGACTGTGCTGCCGGTATAGGCGCGCGGGGCATCGTCGCCCAATCCTACCGTCGCGGCGGCGTGGTCGCCGAGGGATTCGAGTGTCTGGCAACCTCCCAACATCAGGGGCAGCATCAAGGGCGCCGCAAGCAGGGCAATAAAGCGTCTGGACAGCATGACGGAGGTGTAATCCTCGAATTATGGCGGCTCAAAGCCCCTTATGCCCCAGCCCGAGCGCGTACGCCACCGTTTGACCTGAGCCTGTCCTGCCCATAGGTTCGCCCCTCAAGGGGTTGGCCCGAGGATTGGTCAAAGGAATTTGGGCGGGGCAACGGGAGAAACGGGCTTGTTGCTGAAATTGCCGCAATCCACCTTGCGCAAACTCACTTTTGCCATCGGTTTTGTCGCCACGCTGTTGGCCTATGGCCTGCCGGCGCAGGCCCAGGGCATCAGCCTGCTGCGCGATACCGAAACCGAGGAAATGCTGCGCAGCTACGAGACGCCGCTGGCGCGCGCCGCGGGCCTGGACCCGGTCCCGAAAGTCTGGCTGGTCGGCATGAACGAGATCAACGCCTTCGCCTCCTATGGCGATGGCGGCGAGAATATCTTCATCTTCTCCGGCATCCTGCTCTGGCTGCAGAAGCCCAATGAGTTGATCGGCGTGATGGCGCATGAAACCGGCCACATCTCGGCCGGACATCTGTCGCGCAGCCAATATGGCATGAAGAAGGCGATGATCCCGATGCTGCTGTCGCTGGTGGTGGGTATCGGCGCAATGATCGCGGGTGCAGGTGATGTCGGGATGGCGATCATGGGCGTCGGCCAAGCCTATGCCATGGGCCAGTTCGCCGCCTTCACCAAGGTGCAGGAATCCACCGCCGACCAGATCGCCGCCAAGCTGCTCTTGGTCACCCATCAATCGCCGCTCGGCATGTATCACACCTTCCAGCGCCTCGCGAACATGGAAGCGATGAGTGCCTACAAGCTGGACAAGTTCGCGGTCGATCATCCGGCGGGCCAGGACCGCGTCTTCGATCTCAACGACATGGTGGAAGCCTCGCCCTATCGCGAAGTGCAGGATTCGCCCGCAGTGCTGCACACATTCCAGATGGTGCAGGCCAAGCTGGCGGGCTTTGTGTTGTCGGTGAAGGACGCGCTGATCCGCTATCCGGAATCCGACACCAGCGAGCCGGCGCGTTATGCCCATGCCATGGTGTATATGCGTCAGCCCAACTTCCAGAAGGCGCTGGCCGCCGCCAACGGGTTGATCGCGGACGAACCCAACAATCCCTATTTCTACGAAGTGCGCGGCCAGATCTATGTCAGCCTGGCCAAGCCCGCGCTGGCCATTCCCGATTACCAGAAATCGGTCAATCTGCGCCCCCGCGCGCCGCAATTGCGCACGGCGCTGGCCACCGCCCAGTTGGCGGCCGAGGATCCCGCGCTGGCCACGGCCGCGCTCGCCAATCTCAAGGCCGCGACGCTGGTGGAGGATGACGATGCCTTCACCTGGTATGAGACCGCCCATGCCTATAGTCTGCTGAAAAACGAGCCCATGGCCGACCTGTCCACCGCCGAGCTTTGGTACAATGTCGGCGACATGCGCAAGGCGGTGGTGTTCGCCAGCCGCGCGCGCGCCAAGCTGTCCCAGGGCAGCGCGGACTGGCAGCGCGCCGCCGACATTATCGGCGCCGCCGCCCCCCTGGCGGCACAGCAACGAGGATAGAGACACGATGCGTCCCTTTGTCATTACCCTGGCGGGCGCCGTCGGCGGTGCGATGCTGGCGGTGGCGATCATCCTCACCATGGCCAAGTCCGGATTGCTGCCGATCAACGACCGCCAGATGCAATCCTATCTGATGCAGCATCCGGAGCTGGCTCTGGCCATGGTGGGCCGGTCGCAAGCCCTGGATGAGCAAAAGCAGAAGTCCTCGCAAGCCGCCGCAATGAAAAAGATCGGCCAGGACGCCCTTTTCAATCCGGCCGTGGCCTTTGTCACCGGACCCGCCAACGCCAAGACCTCGCTGGTGGAATTCTACGATTACGACTGCCCTTATTGCCGCGCCTCGCTGCCGGCGGTGAAGAAATTCTATGAGGCGCACAAGAACGACACCCGCTTCTCCTTCATCGAGTTTCCCATCAAGGACCTGCATGGCGAAAGCGCCGTGCTGGCCGCAAAAGCCTCGCTGGCGGCCCGGCGTCAGGGCGCCCATTACATGGATTTCCATTTCGCCCTGCTGGGCCAGGAAGGCTCGGTGACCGAAGAGATGGTCTATGCCGAGGCCGCGCACGCCGGCATGGACGTGAACAAGCTCAAGGCCGACATGGCTGATCCTGCAATCGAGAAATCGCTCACTTCCAGCATCGCGCTGGCGCACAGACTGGGCGTCGACGGCACGCCGACCTTTGTGCTCAACGGCAAGTTCCGTCCCGGTGCGGTGGACGATGAGACGCTGGCCAGCGAGATGAAGAGTTGAACTCTCTCCGTCATGGCCCGTCCCTACGCTGCCGCTAGGGACGGGCCATGACGAATTGGATTTAAATCAGTCCGCTTAACGGACTCGACGGATCGGCATAGGCCTTTTTCGGCATCCGTCCCGCCAGCCAGGCCAGCCTGCCCGCCTCCACCGCCAGTTTCATCGCCGCCGCCATTTTCACCGGGTCCTTGGCATGGGCGATTGCCGTATTGGTCAGCACCGCATCGCAGCCCAACTCCATCGCCACCGCCGCGTCCGACGCCGTACCGATGCCGGCATCCACCACGACCGGCACCTTGGCGTCCTCGATGATCATGCGGATGTTCACCGTCGCCTGCATCCCCATGCCCGAGCCGATCGGAGCGGCCAGCGGCATGATCGCCACCGCGCCGGCATCCTCCAGCCGCTTGGCCATCAAGGGATCATCGCTGCAATAGACCATCACCTGGAAACCGTCTTTGGACAGCATCTCGGTGGCGCGCAGGGTCTCGATCATGTCGGGGTACAGCAGTTTCTTTTCGCCCAGCACTTCCAGCTTGACCAGCGACCAGCCGCCCGCCTCGCGCGCCAGCCGCAAGGTGCGTATCGCCTCTTCGCCGGTGAAGCAGCCCACGGTGTTGGGCAGATAGGTGACTTTTTTGGGATCGATAAAGTCCACCAGCATGGGCTGGCTGCGATCGGTCAGGTTCACCCGCCGCACCGCCACGGTGACGATCTGCGCCCCGCTCGCCGCCAGCGCCGCGGCATTGTCGGCATAGGATTTGTATTTGCCGGTGCCGATGATCAGGCGGGAGGTAAACGTCTTGCCCGCGATGGTGAAGGGCTTGTCCTCACGTGGCACTTCGGCTGGCGCATTGCCGCCCCCGATGAAATGCACGATTTCCAGCCGGTCGCCATGGCTCAGCGCTACATCGCCATAGGTGGAACGCGGCACAATCTCCAGATTGCGCTCCACCGCGATCTTGGCCGGGTCCAGGCCCAGGCTCTCGAGCAGGCCGCGTACGCTGAGAGGCCGCGCCAGCTGCCGCGCCTCGCCATTCAGGGTTATTTCCACTGCCATTGGGCCCGTACCATAAGCATTTCCGTATCTGTTGGGATCAGATTATAAGGCTTGAATCAGCTTTGACCCCCGGAAAGTCTATGGCAAAAAAAACCAAACAATCCAAGACCTTACCTATATATATCCTCAACGGCCCCAACCTCAATCTGTTGGGACACCGTGAACCTGAGGTCTATGGCTATACCACCTTGGCTGAGATCGAGGCGATGTGCGCCGCCCAGGCCAAACGCCACGGGCTTTCCATTGTCTTTCGCCAATCCAATCGCGAGGGCGAGATCGTCGACCATCTGCAGGAAGCGCGTACCAGCGCCTGCGCGGTGATGATCAATCCGGCGGGTTATGGCCACACCTCCATCGCCATTCTGGACAGCATCCAGGCATTGAAGGTTCCGGTGATCGAGGTGCATCTGTCGAACATTCACAGGCGCGAATCTTATCGCCACAATTCCTATGTTTCGAAGGGCGCCACCGGCATCGTGATGGGCCTGGGCGCGCAGGGCTATCTGCGCGCCGTCGACGCCATCGCCGAAATCCTCGCCCCCTCTTCCAAGAACAGGTCGAAATGAGTTCCAAAGGCAAGCCACCTGAACCCCCGAAGCCTGGCATCGACTCCGCCGCCGTGCGCGAGCTTGCCCAGTTGCTGAAGGAAACCGGCCTCACCGAAATCGAGATCGAGCACAATGGCGCGCGTATCCGCGTCAGCCGTGGCGCCGCCGCGCCGGTTGCCCAGGCGTCTGCTCCCGCCGCCGCGCCTGCACCCGCCGCCGCGCCTGCCGTATCCGGCCCGCCCGCCGGCACGGTGCCCTCGCCCATGGTCGGCACCGTCTTTCTGTCGCCCGAGCCGGGCAAGCCCGCCTTCATCGCCGTGGGCAAAAGCGTGAAGGAAGGCGACACCCTGTTCATCATCGAAGCGATGAAGACCATGAATGCCATCACCGCGCCCAAGGGCGGCAAGGTGGTGGAGATCAACGTCGCCGACGGCAACCCCGTCGAATTCGGTCAGACCCTCTGCGTCATCGCCTGATGTTCGAAAAAATCCTCATTGCCAATCGCGGCGAGATTGCGCTTCGCGTCATCCGCGCCTGCAAGGAAATGGGCATTGCCACCGTGGCGATCCATTCCACGGCCGACAGCGAGGCGATGCACGTCAAGCTGGCCGATGAAAGCGTCTGCGTCGGCCCGCCGGCAGCAAGCCAGTCCTATCTCAACATTCCCGCCATCATCGCCGCCTGCGAGATCACCGGCGCCGAAGCCATCCATCCCGGCTATGGCTTTCTGTCCGAGAACGCCAAATTTGCCGACATCATCAAGGAACACGGCCTGACCTTCATCGGTCCGACGCCCGAGCATATCCGCATGATGGGCGACAAGATTACCGCCAAGCAGACGGTGAAGGAACTGGGCATTCCCACGGTGCCGGGCTCGGATGGCGAAGTGCCGGATGCCGACGCGGCGCGCGTGGCCGAGGAGATCGGCTATCCCGTCCTGATCAAGGCCACGGCGGGCGGCGGCGGACGCGGCATGAAGGTGGCGAAGAATGCCGGCGAGCTGTCCTTCGCGCTGTCCACCGCCCGGGCCGAAGCCAAGGCCGCCTTCGGCAACGACACCGTCTATATGGAGAAATATCTCCAGCGCCCACGCCATATCGAAATCCAAATCCTGGCCGATGCCCATGGCCATGTCGTGCATCTGGGCGAGCGCGATTGCTCGCTGCAGCGCCGCCACCAGAAAGTCTGGGAAGAAGCCGGCAGCCCCGCGCTCAACGCCCAGGAACGCGACGAGATCGGCGCCATCGTCACCAAGGCGCTGACCCAGCTGGGCTATCTCGGCGCCGGCACCGTCGAGTTCCTGTACGAAGATGGGAATTTTTATTTCATCGAGATGAATACCCGCCTGCAGGTCGAACATCCGGTCAGCGAGGCGATCACCGGCATCGACATCGTGCGCGAGCAGATCCGCATCGCCGCGGGCGCGCCCTTGACCTTCACCCAGAAGGACATCGTGTTCGAGGGCCATGCCATCGAGTGCCGCATCAACGCCGAGAATCCCTTCACCTTTCGTCCCTCGCCCGGCACCATCACCCAGTTCCATACTCCTGGCGGGCTCGGCGTGCGTTTCGACTCCGCGATCTATTCCGGTTACCGGATTCCGCCTTTCTACGACAGCCTGGCGGGCAAGCTGATCGTGCATGCCAAGAACCGCAACGAATGCCTGCTGCGCCTGCGCCGCGCCCTGGACGAGCTGGTGGTGGACGGGATCGAAACCACCATCCCGCTGTTTCAGAAGCTGGTGCGCGAGCCCGACATCATCAACGGCGACTATTCGATTCATTGGCTTGAGAAGTACCTCGCGGGGCTGGGCCATTGACTCGCGTCAACGCCGCTCCGCGGCCACACTACGCTGATGCTATGGCCGCGGGCGGCGGGCTGGAAAAGTACCTGGCCGGCCTGGGACATTAGTCCGGCATGGCGTTGCTGGTCTTTGAGCCGCAAAGCGATATCGAGCGGCGCATCCTGGACGTGCAAGCGGGAAAATATCCCGCCGATGCGCTGATACGGGAGATGGCAAGTACCGACCTCTATATTCCCAGCAAGGGCGAAGTACAGCAGGACGGGCGCGGCTTCGTGCCCGTTTTGGTGGACCAGGCCGGCATGCCCCTCGTCACGGTTTTCACCGCGCTTTCCCGGCATTCGCGTGACATCGCAGACACTCTGCTGCAGGCGAACGGAAGGGCGTTCTTCGCGCGCCTGCCGCCCGGCTATGGCGTGATATTCAATCCCGGTTATGACGCCCAGCTGCTCCTGCCGCCTGACGGGGTGGCGCTGCTGAAACAGGACCTGGACAAAGCGTAATGGCGTTGCCTGCGCGCCTGCGTTAGTCTTCCCGAACAATAACAACAAGCTGGGAGGACTAGAGAATGGGGTTTCTAAGCAAATACTCTTCGCAAATTCTTGGCATCACCCGCATCGTCGCCGGTCTGGCTTTTCTGGAGCATGGCACTACCAAATTTCTGAATTTTCCGCCCGGAACCATGCATCCGGCCCTGACGTCCCTGTCGGGCGCAGGCGGTGTCATTGAACTGGTTGCCGGCGCCCTGATTGTGCTGGGCCTGTTCAGCCGCTGCGCCGCCTTTATCGCCTCAGGTGAAATGGCCGTCGCCTATTTCGCCGTTCATTTCCCGCACAGCATTTTCCCGACGCAGAATGGCGGCGATGCCGCGATCCTGTTCTGCTTTATCTTCCTGTATCTGGCCTCGGCCGGTCCGGGTGATTTCGCCGTCAATGAAAAATAGGCGAATATGAGCTTGAAATAACGCGCGACGGCTTTGCCGTTGCGCGTTATTCTTTTGCGATGCACGGCACCCCCCATCTGACGCCTGAGATATTGCTGCGCGCCTATGCCGAAGGTCTGTTTCCCATGGCGGAGCGGCGCGGCGATCCCACACTTTACTGGGTGTCGCCGGACAAACGCGGCATCCTCCCGCTGGACAATTTCCATGTCCCGCGCCGCTTGGCCCGTACCGTGCGTTCGGGGTGCTTCCGGCTCACCGCCGACCAGGCCTTTCGCGATGTGATGCAGGCCTGCGCCGCACCTGGACCGGGGCGCCCAGAGAGCTGGATCAATGACGAAATCTTGCGCCTCTATACCGCGCTGCATGCCGGCGGACATGCCCATTCCATCGAATGCTGGCGAAAGGACGAGCTGGTGGGTGGGCTCTATGGCGTGCGGCTGGGCGCGGCCTTTTTCGGCGAAAGCATGTTTTCGCGCCAGCGCGATGCCAGCAAGGTGGCGCTGGTGCATTTGGTGGAAGGACTAAAGCGCGGCGGTTTTGTCCTGCTCGATACCCAGTTTCTCACAACGCATCTGGCGCGCTTCGGCGCCATCGAAGTTCCGCGCGAGCAGTATCTGATGAAGTTGAATTGGGCGCTGAACCGCGAAGCGCTATGGCCCTTCTTCTGATTTTCTTAGGCGCGAGCAATTTTGCGGACTGGGCAGGAGCGCCGAGCGATGTGCACTGAAACGTGCATGAGCGACGGCGCGACGGTCGCTAGCGGCAGCGTCGTGCGACGGACGCAAAAGGGCCGCGCCTATTGTCCCGCGCCTTCGGGCAAAGCCTGAATACCTTCCTTGTCCGAAGAATCCGGCGCTTTGACCTTGACCGGTGCGGTCGAGATATTCGCGGCCACCGCGGGCGCGGGCGCGTTGTTGCAGCTGATGGCCCACACGTCATAGAGCGGGTGCTCCACGGCGTTCAGGCCGGGGCTGGAACCATACATCCAGCCCGAGAAGACGGGCTTTGCCGCCTGGTCGGGGCGGTGATCCTCGATCTGCACAAAGGCGGTGGTTTCCGGGGTCTCGCTGGCGGGTGTGGAATAGCAGAAGCGCGCGGTGATGGTGAGGGTCGCGAAGGCGACCTTCTTTCCGATCGGGGCGATGATGTTGGTAGGACGGCCGGTGATCTTGTCCAGCCCGCGCATCATCAACACCGTGCCACCTTGCGGCGGTATGGGCGGCGGCACGGATGGCGGCGCATCAAGCGCCGGCCCCGTCACGGACGGCGGCGGATTGGGAATTTTTGCTGCGGGCACCGCGTTTTGCGCCCAGGCGGTGGCGCCGGCCAGCAACAGCGCCAACACGGGCAGCCAAAACCTCACGGGCCAGCGCCCAGATCCGGCGCCGCTTTGGGCCCGGTAGGCTTGGGAGCCGGCACCTGATTGGTACTGTTGGCGCCGGTGGCAAAACGCCCGACCAGATTCATCACATCGATCGAGCCTTGGGCATTTTCGAAATAAGACCCTGCGGCCATCATTTTGTCGTCGCCGCCCGGCGTGACCGACAGATACTGCCCGCCCAGGAAACCCGCCTGGGTCACCAGGACCGAGGAATCCTCGGGCAGCTTGATATCGCTCTGGATGTCCATGTGCACCGTGACGAGATAGGTCTTGGGGTCCAGGGTCAGGTCGGACACGGTGCCGATCTTGATGCCGGCCAGCCGTACATCGGTGCCGATCGCCAGGCCGTCGACCTTGGACAGCTTGGCATTGATCTCATAGCCCGACAGGCCACCCGAACCGGTGCGGTAATAAGCGAAAGCGGCAAAGACCAGGGCCAGGGCGACCACGGCGGCGCCAATCAAGGTCTCGACGGTATTGTTGTTCCGAGCCACGGCCTGAGCGCTCATCAGTCCGGCTTCCAGGCCTGATAATCGCCGGTGGCCGGCGGGCGGACACCGCCTTTGCTGATGCTGCCGTCGGGACGATAGGCACCCTCGGTACCCGTGAGATTGGGTTGATGCGGCTGCTCAAAACCGCGCGCCTTGAAGGGCGCACGGGTCGGCGGCTCGCCATAGGTGTGATGCAGCCAGCCATGCCAGTCGGGCGGCACGCGGCTGGCTTCCACGGTGCCGTTGTAGAGCACCCAGCGGCGCGAAGCGTCCTTGTTCTGGTAATAGCGGTTGCCGAAATCGTCGGTTCCCACGGGCGAACCCGACATCCAGGTGGTCAGAAGCGTCCCCCAGGTCGCGGAATTCCACCAGGAAAAGATCATCTTGAAGAGGGACATGGAGCGGCTCGCGGATTCGCCCGGACTATAGGGCGCGAGGCCGGATTGCGCCAATGTGGCAGTGCGTCAGACTCGGGCTTTTTCACTTATCCCCAAACCGTCCCAAGGCTTGCGTGACGCTGTGATGAAAAGCCTGCAAAAAATATTTCGGCTCCTTAATTCCAGGCCCGCTTGACTCGCGGCTTTTCGGCCGGTTCCACCCCTACTACATCTGGTGATTAAGACTTCCGTAACTACTATTTGCTTGCGCGGGCCTTTCCAAAGTGTCCATACTTTAGACCAGTCACCTCCCGTGCCACCATATCTGGAGACGCCGACCCCGCTGCAAAGGACCTCTTTGCGGGCGGCGAACTGTCCCCGAAATGGCGGCACCCGGAGGAACTGGGGCCAATTCAACGATTTTTGGGGTACCGCCATGCGTATTCGCCGTCATTTCACGGTTGAGGGTCATTCGCCTTACCAAGGCATCGCGTTCAAGAGCGTCGCCAGCGAGATCCGAAACCCGGACGGCTCCATCGTCTTCAGCCAGAGCGACATCGAAGTGCCGCAGGACTGGAGTCAGGTGGCCAGCGACGTGCTGGCGCAGAAATATTTCCGCAAGGCGGGCGTTCCCAAGACCCTCAAGCCGGTGCCGGAAGAAGGCGTGCCGGAATTTCTCTGGCGCAACCAGGCCAAGGACGCAACCGGCAAGGAATTCACCGGCGAAAAATCCGCCAAGCAGGTGTTCGACCGGTTGGCCGGCACCTGGACCTATTGGGGCTGGAAGGGCGGCTATTTCGACGGCGAAGACGACGCAAGGGCCTTCTATGACGAGCTCTGCCACATGCTGGCGGCGCAGAAGTGCGCGCCCAACAGCCCGCAATGGTTCAACACCGGCCTGCATTGGGCCTATGGCATCGACGGCCCCAGCCAGGGCCATTATTTCGTGGACCACAAAAGCGGCCGGCTCACCAAGTCGACCACCGCCTATGAGCACCCCCAGCCTCACGCCTGCTTCATCCAGAGCATCAAGGACGATCTGGTCAATGAAGGCGGCATCATGGATTTGTGGACGCGCGAGGCGCGTCTGTTCAAATATGGCTCGGGCACCGGCACCAATTTCTCGCCCCTGCGCGGCAACGATGAGAAACTGTCGGGCGGCGGCCGCTCGTCCGGCCTGATGAGCTTCCTCAAGATCGGCGACCGCGCCGCCGGCGCCATCAAGTCTGGCGGCACCACCCGGCGCGCCGCCAAGATGGTGATCGTGGATATCGATCATCCCGATATCGAGGACTTCATCGACTGGAAGGTGATCGAGGAGCAGAAGGTCGCCTGCCTGGTCGCGGGCTCCAAGCTGACCGAGCGGCATCTCAAGGCGGTGCTGAAGGCCTGCGTCAATTGCGAAGGTTCGGGCGGCGACTGCTACGACCCGCAGAAGAACCCGGCGCTGCGCCGCGAGATCAAAGCGGCGCGCAAAAGCATGATCCCCGACAGTCTGATCGAACGGGTGATCAGCTTCGCCCGCCAGGGCTACAAGGATCTCGACTTCCGCACCTACGATACCGACTGGGACAGCGAAGCCTATACCTCGGTCTCCGGCCAGAATTCCAACAATTCGGTGCGCGTCACCGACGCCTTCCTCAATGCCGTGCTGGAAGACAGTGACTGGCAACTGACCAACCGCGGCAATGGCAAGATCGCCAAGAGCGTCAAGGCACGGGAATTGTGGGACAAGATTTCCTACGCCGCCTGGGCCTGCGCCGATCCCGGCATCCAGTTCCACACCACCATCAATGACTGGCACACCTGCCCGGCGGGCGGCGAGATCCGCGCCTCCAATCCGTGCAGCGAATACATGTTCCTGGACGATACCGCCTGCAATTTGGCCTCGTTGAACCTGATGGCCTTCCGCAAGGGCCCCGGCGGCGAAGCCGCCCATGAATATACCGGGGTGAAGAGTTTCGACATCGAGGGCTTCGAGCATGCGGTGCGGCTTTGGACCATCGTGCTGGAAATCTCGGTGATGATGGCGCAATTCCCTTCCAAGGAAATCGCGCAACTGTCCTACGACTACCGCACCCTGGGACTTGGATTCGCCAATATCGGCGGCCTCTTGATGAGCGCGGGCATTCCCTATGACAGCCGCGAGGGGCGCGCCATTGCGGGGGCCATCTCCGCGCTGATGACGGGTGCCTCTTATGCTGCGTCCGCGGAAATGGCGGGCGAGCTGGGCGCCTTCCCCGAATATGCCGCCAACAAAGATGCCATGCTGCGGGTGATCCGCAACCATCGCCGCGCCGCCCATGGCGAGGCTAGCGGCTATGAGAAGCTTGCCATCCAGCCCGTGGCGCTGGATCTGAAGGCCATCGCCGATGGCGCGCTGGCGGCGGCCGCAACGGGCGCCTGGGATCAAGCGCTGAAGCTGGGCAAGGAACATGGCTTCCGCAATGCCCAGGCCACCGTGATCGCGCCCACCGGCACCATCGGGCTGGTGATGGACTGCGATACCACCGGCGTGGAACCGGATTTTGCCCTGGTCAAATTCAAGACTCTGGCGGGCGGCGGCTATTTCAAGATCATCAACCGCTGCGTGCCCGAAGCCCTGGCCAATCTGGGCTATGGCCAGGCCGAGATCGACGCCATCGTCGCCTATGCCGTGGGCCATGGCACGCTGGAGGATTATTCGGGACGCATCAATTACGACGCCCTGCGCGGCAAGGGCTTCGGCGAAGACGAAATCGCCGAGATCGAGGCGGCGCTGGAAGCGGCTTTCGACATCCGTTTCGTCTTCAACAAATACACTTTGGGCACAAAATTCTGCGCCGAGGTGCTGAAGCTGGACGCCGCCGCCATGGACGCGCCCGACTTCGACATGCTCAAGACCTTGGGCTTCTCCAGGGCCGATATCGACGCCGCCAACCTGCATGTGTGCGGCGCCATGAGTTTGGAGGGCGCGCCCTATCTCAAGGAGCAGCATCTGCCGGTGTTCGACTGCGCCAATCCTTGCGGGCGCATCGGCAAGCGCGCGCTTGGCATGCAAGCCCATATCCGGATGATGGCGGCGGTGCAGCCCTTCATCTCGGGCGCCATCTCCAAGACCATCAACATGGCCAACAGCGCCGCGGTTGCGGACTGCGGCGAGGCCTACATGCTGTCCTGGAAACTGGGACTGAAGGCCAATGCGCTGTACCGCGACGGCTCCAAGCTGAGCCAGCCGCTGGCGTCGCAGGTCTTCGCCTTCGCGGACGAGGAAGAAGACGATGTTCTGCCCGAAGCGCCCCGTCCGGCCCAACAAACCGTCGTCACCGAACGCATCGTGGAGCGCGTCATCGAGAAGATTCGCAGCCATGAACGCGAACGCCTGCCCCACCGCCGCAAGAGCTATACCCAGAAGGCCATTGTCGGCGGCCACAAGGTCTATCTGCATACCGGCGAATATGAGGACGGACGGCTGGGCGAAATCTTCATCGACATGCACAAGGAAGGCGCCGCCTTCCGCAGCCTGATGAACAATTTCGCCATCGCCATCTCGGTCGGTCTGCAATATGGCGTGCCGCTGGAGGAATTCGTCGACGCCTTCACCTTCACCCGCTTCGAACCGGCGGGCCTGGTGATCGGCAACGATTCCATCAAGAACGCCACCAGCGTGCTGGATTACATCTTCCGCGAGCTGGGCGTGTCCTATCTGGGCCGCACCGATCTTGCCCATGTCGTGCCCTCGGGCGACGAAGATCTGGGCCAGGGCGGCGGCGGTACCCAAGAGGTGCAGATCGCCAAGTTGGCCTCCAGCGGCTATCTGCGCGGCCGCACCCAGATATCCATGGTCAAGGGCGGCGCCGCGCCCAAGATGCTGATCGAGGAAGAGCATTTTCACCAGGAGGTGTTCACCCCCGACAACGACACCGACCATGTCAGCGCGCTGGATCTGTCGGAAATCCGCGCCGGGGTGGAAGCCACCCTGGGCACCGTCAGCGCTCAGGTCGCCACTTTGGAAGTGGCCATGTCCAGGTCAGTGCCACGCGACAGCCGCGCGGCGCGGGCGGCCGAGGCGCGGATGAAAGGCTTTGAAGGCGACAGTTGCGGGGCCTGCGGCAACTTCACCCTGGTGCGCAACGGCACCTGCATGAAGTGCAACACCTGCGGTTCGACGAGCGGGTGTTCGTAAAACGGCCATTCGCAACCCTGCAAGGCCGGTCTGCAACCATTTGGTAACCCGGACCGGCCAGCCTTAGGGTATGCGGTTTGTCCTCGCCCTTTGCCTCCTGATGCTGCCCTTCCCGGCCATGGCGGCCGATCCCGTCGCGGTCGCCAAAATCCATGGCGGTATCGTGGACTGCGTGGGCTGCGACCTTCGCGGCGCGGACCTTTCCAACACCTGCGTCAAGGAACATGACCTGCACGGCGCGGACTTCAGCGATGCCGATGCGAGCCTGATGTGCATGTCGTTTGCCGATTTCACCGGCGCCCGTTTCCGGGGCACCGAATTGTCGGGCGCCAATCTGGCGGGAGCGAAACTGGACGGCGCCGATCTGACCGGAGCCAAGACCTCGATCACATCCTTCCTTGGCACCGACCTGCGCCATGTGAAGGGCCTGACCCAGAAGCAGCTGGATGTGGCCTGCGGCGACGCGGCGACAAAGCTGCCGCCGGGGCTGCATATCCATCACTGCGAATAGGCGCGATTGACCGGCGTCCCTTGCGGGTCGAAGATTGCGCGCCGTTCACTGCCCGAATTGTTGAATTGGGCGCCAGCTCCTGAGATGTCCGCTTGTGCGGAGTCCTCACTTTTGGAAATGAAAAACTTCTAACTCAAAGACTGAGGCGACCTTTGCTGATCCAACCCTCATATAACGCCAGGTCAGCTGCAGAGTCGCATTCGCCCCATTGTCCGCATTGCGCAACGGTCGCAACCTTCACCCCGTTGCTGAGCAATAGCGACAGAAGGGACGTCATGTCGAGCCGATCGAGCCGGTCTTGCGTCAATCTGCACATTGCCGCTTCGACCTCCGCCCAGCCGCGCGGCGTCATCTTGATCAAACCCATATATTGGCCTTCGACATCCGCGATAGATGCAGGGCGGTGACCGATTTCTGTAAGATAGCCGTCGCAATCGCGTTTGAAGGTTTCCGCATCCGACAAAGGATCTGCGAAGCGGTGGCTCCAGAGCGCGAGCCAGTGGGGATCATAGGCTATGGCGATCGGCGCGGTCGCTCCAGTCAACGCCGCAACCGTTTGCGCACTATAGAAGATATCGGAATAGCTGATAATGACTGGTTCTGCGGTGAGCCAGTCCCGGGCCGCGGCCAGCGTCATCACCATATTCGTTTGCGCCCAGGCCGCGTTGTGGAAGGCATGGTCGCCGAGATGGGCGACAAGTTCGGCCCGGTAACCCGTCGCAATGCCGATACTTGTACAACCGCCCTCCCTGAGGCTTTGGATGGCGCGTTCTATCAGCGTAAGTCCGCCGAGCCTTGTTAAGCCCTTGGGCCGGTCATCGGTCAACGCGCCCATGCGGCTGCCGCGCCCAGCTGCGAGAATAATTGCCTTCATTGGGAAAGGCCAAAATGATCGCGAAACAGCTTGATATCTTCCGCGCGGTGCGGAAGCAGCCGTTCGGGATGCCACATGATGCCGAGGATTGGTTCGTCCTGCGCACACACGGCCTTCACGACACCGTCCGCACTGCGGCCGCACACATCCAGCGGCGCAAGCGTTTCATGCGTTCCAAAGCGGTGAAAGCTGTTCACGGCCGCCCGGCCGCCCCGAAACTCGATCGTCTGGCATGGCGCGACATGCCCGTCGACCGGATAGATCGGCACTCCAAAGCTCTGTTGAATCATCTGCATACCGCGGCAAACACCGATCAGCGGCACACCATACCTACTGGCATGGGTGATCAAGGCGTCTTCCGTCTCGTCGCGTTCGGGCGCATCCCCGCCAAGGCTCACCAGATCATTGCCGCCGGTCAACAAGATTCCGCGTGGGTTCGTAATCTTGGCAAGTTTTTCGGCAGTATCGCGCCGGTTGGGCACCGGAACGGAAAGAAAGCCCGCTTCGTGCAGAAAGCTATGCCAATGCTGATCGAGAGCGTCGCGCCTCTCGCCGGTCGCCGGATCAACCGTCACCCGCTGGCTGACAAGAATGATCGGTTCCCCGGCGTTCATGCTAGAATTTCGACCCGCTTGTTGGCGCAATCGATATTAAGCGTTTTCGCGGCCGACCACTGGTCGAACAGGGACTCGCCCGCGCCGATGACTGCGGGAATGCGCAACTCGGCAGCGCGAATTGCCATGTGTGAATTGACGCCGCCATAAGCTGTAATGAACCCTGCAATACCGCGGGAGAAAATCCAGTCATATCCTGGATCGGCGCTGGGGATCAGGACGATGGCGCCATGAAGAGCGGCAGGATTGCTCTCGCGCACGACTGGCGCGCAGACGGCCAGTTGGGTAATGAAATTCGGCTCGACTGAATGAGCGGTAATGTAGTGAGCATCATTGGGCTGCGTAATCAACGAGGGCAAGCAAATCGCCTGTGTCGTCCGGTAACGGTCCCGGCCTTCCTGAATGGACCGTCTGAGGACATGCTCCGGGCTCTCGGCTGTGCTGGCCAGCCTCAACACGGCATCGATGGTGGTATAGGATAAGTCATCCCGCGATAAACCGTGCCGAGCACCCAGCGCCGCGAGGCACTCTAGCGCGTCTGAAACATTGCGTGTAAAGAGGAATTTCGCCCTTTCGCGCCCTTCGATGGCTTCCTTCAAAAAGTTGAAAAGACCGACAACATCGTCTTCCAGACCATGTTCCTTGAGCAGAACATTGATGGCGTTCATCTGCGGAAGGGTCAGGGAAAATGTCTTACACGGTTCGGTCTGGCCGGTTTGCCGAATTGTGCTCCAGTCAAAATAGAGCTCGGGACTACGGTCATATCGGGCCGAGCGGATGTCATAGGTGCCGGTGCGCAGATGGCCGTAGCGCCCCAGAAAGGCCTCACGGCCCAGCTTGCCCAGATCTTGCGAAAGTTGACCCGACACGGTGCTGAGACTGCCCAGAAATCGCTGAAAATCTTCTTCGCCAAGCGCACCCACCGCAACAAGCGAGCGCAACATCTGGACGGCAATAAATCCCGCGCGCGCAAGGCCCGCGAATGGAAGCGTTCCATAGCGCTTCCCGTCCTCTATCAGCCAATAAAGCCGTAAAACGGGATCGTCGATTTCACCGCAAATTCGGCCATAGCGCTCCTCAAGGGTCTTGAGTTTGATGATGTCCTGCTGCCAGAGGCCATTGCGGTTGTTGATGATACCGTTTGTCAATCGCCGAAGACTATCGGCCAGCGTCTTTATTTCCTGCTCGGAAAAACCGGCCCCACGCAGCCGGTTGGTCTGCTCCTCGATATCCAAAGAGTAGCAGGAATATATGATTTCGAATTCCACCTTGTCGTGCAGCGCTGGCCGTTCGGCAAGCGCATCGATATAGTAGTTTGCCAGCTTTTCTGCGAGATCGTCTGGAACATCATCCGGAATAAAAGAATTGAAACTGACGCGGACGTCGATATAGGGAATGCCGTGAAAATCGTGAAGCAGTGGAAAGCTGCGCAAGTTCCGGTAGCCGTAATTATGGCGTTGATACGACCAAATCACGTCGGTGATCAGTTCGCGATATAGCGAAAGCGCCAGCGGCCGCGGCCTGATGCCGATCATCTCCGCCGGATTCCAGTCCGGCATCACGCCAAAGATCGTGCGGCGGCCACGAAGAAAAGGATGTGGCCGGCACTTATTTTCGATCTGAGCCGCAATGCGATCAAGTGCCGCGCGATGTTCATCCGCACTTAAAAGGGGCGCCGCTTTCATCGTCAGCGGCCGGGCCTGGAAGAGATAAAGCTCCCCCTCCGCATCCACGGCAAATTCAATATCAACAAGTGGCGTGGCCGTAAGCGCCTCGACTTCACCAAGAAGATCGAGCACACGGGCAATGCGCGGATCTGCGGGCGGGCTGGCCGCCCTGCTGCAGATCGTGGTCTGCAAATTGTTCGACCGCCCGGCCGTGACTGCTGTGGTGTCCGACCCACCGGCGATGGTGATAACCGCATAGGGACTGCCGGTCGATGGATCGGCGGAAAACGCTACGCCGCTTTGCGTCACGCCGCGCAACATCGGCTGGATCAATATTTCATGAGCGCAATTCTGGTCCGGATAGGATGCAATGACGGTCTCGATGGCGATACGGAGCGCCGATATGCCGACGACATCGAGCACACTTTCAAATTGACCAGCATGCGATTCATCGCTGCTATCCTCACCGTGCGCGCTAGATCGCACGATCAGCGGTGTCTGCGCCCCGAAGTCATCGATGGTGGTAGTTAGTGTTGCCTGCTCAGAACGGCGATAGTCATCGAGCCTCAGACGGATACTGGGAAGAATCCTGGCGCCGCGCAGGCGTGGCCTCAGAAATTCGAGCGTCGCTGCCTTCGAGACAAAAGGTGCAATTTCGCCAAGCGGTTCCGCGCGTTCCGATTGGGCCAGGGCTGATAACATGACGCAGCTGTTCCTCCCCGGAATTCACTAAGCTTTTCGTACAACCCAGGCACGCGTGAGATAGGTCGTCTCGATCGCCTCGAGACCCTCGATGCGTTCGGAAACGAAGTCCATGAATTTGGCGAATCCCTCTGAACCGAGCTTCACCCGCCAATCGTTCACCGAGCGCCAGACGCCGAGATAGGCGTCAGGCGCGAATTTCACCGTGTGCCGTCCCTCAATATAAATGGGCGTACCAAATAATTTGCAACCTTCGAAGAGCCGATTCATTTGTTCCGCGCGTCCCGAGAGTCCCGATGATGCCCGCGTGGCATCACCGGCCATTGTGCGCGCTTTGGCCTCGATTTCCACCAGCAGCGGATTGGCTTCGAGCAGGCGCGGGTTCCACAGCGCGGCGAAACAGCCGGACGGCCGCAACACGCGATGAAATTCTGCTATTCCCAGATCGAAGTCCACCCAATGAAAAGACGACGCCATAGTGACCAAATCGACACTGCGGTCGGCTAGGCCGGTTTTCTCACCCTGTCCAGCGCGCCATTCAATAGGCGAGCCCTTCGTGGCGGTTGCTCCTTCGGAGCGCATATCGTCATTCGGCTCGACGGCGACGGTTTTGCGAAATCCCTGTTGCGCCAAAAGCCGCGTGAAGATGCCCGTACCGGCGCCGACATCGGCGGCGTCGCATCCACCGACGGGACGGCCGAGCTGCGAGATTATCGCGCGAACCGCGTCAGATGAATAGCCGGGACGATATTTTTCGTAGTCGCCAGCGAGTCCCGTGAAGTCGCCCGCGGCGCGATTTTCCGGTACGGTTCGAAGAGCTGCCACAGCCATAAAATGTCCGCCCATGATGATTGCTCGGGCGATGATGCAATTTTCATGGTTAATATATCACTAAGTGTTTTGGGGTATATTGTTGAGGGCAGGCAATAGCAGAGCGACATGCACAACAGGGCCGATTTGCGCGATTCGACGGACGACACTTCCGCCTCTACAGCGCATGGCTGCGTGGTTTGGGTGACGGGCCTCTCCGGCTCCGGCAAAACGACGGTGGCACGCTTGCTCAAAACTGCACTGGAAGAACGACGCCATCGCGTTGTGCTGCTGGACGGCGATGAATTGCGCGGATTCATGCCGCTCGGCGATCACTATGACAGCGATAGCCGCCTTAAGCTGGCAATGGCTTATAGCGGTCTCTGCCGTCTATTGGCCCAGCAGGGATTCACCGTCGTTTGTGCAACCATCTCCATGCGCAAGGAAATCTACGCCTGGAATCGCAAACACATACAAAATTATCTTGAAATATTCCTCGACGTTCCAACGGAAGTCAGAACAGCAAGAGACCCCAAGAATTACTATGCCCGCATCGAGGATGGCCGGCTCGCCGAATTTGCCGGGCACGATCTGGGTGTGGACGTCCCCTCCGCGCCCGATCTGCATCTGAAGCCTGTCGCGGGCGAAGGCCCAGCTGTGACGGTGGCAAAAATCCTGAGTCTGCTGGACTGATTGTCTGCTTCAGGCGGCGTTGGCGAGAGAGATGCTGGACCATCTTTCCTGCAGCCAGGGATGCGCCGCCAGAAATTGTTCTACGCCGCGCCGGCTGGATGCCTCGTACTTGGCGATCAGAATATTCTGCATGTTTTCTTGTTCATCCTGCACCCACTTCGTAACCAGTGCATGGTCCTCGACGATCACGTCAGCGATCATCTGGCTCAGCTCCGGATGGCCAAGAACCAAGCCAAGCGCTTCCCGCTCGCGCTCTATTCCACCGGAGCACAACAGCTGATCGGCCTTGGCATGCACATACAGCGAACCGCCGGGTCCGATTAGCCCATCGAGCACCGGCGAGCGCAATGTGCCCAGCGTCACAAGGCCGGGCTCGCCCCAAAGGCCGCTCCACCGGGTAAAGCGAAGTTCAAGCTTGCGTCCAAGGATCGGGAATTCGCGCTTGTAAGCGAGAAAAAACCCGTCATTTTCGGTGTTTCCAACGCCGGACCAGGTGATAGGCTTGGTGCGCTGGAGACCGAACAAATCGCAAATTCCTGTCACTGTCTCGACAAAGCGCGGCTCTTCCAAGTCGCTGAGGTCGACAATGCGATGTGGCGAGTCCTTGATAATCGACCATTGTCGCCAATAATCGATCATCGGCATGACCCATTGATCGATGGCCGCAGGATCTATGCAGCTAATGACCGACATGCCGGACGCGAGGCTCGCCGCGACTTGGTCGATACGGCGGCAAATGAACGATTTCAAAAAGACCTTTGCATAGCTTTGGAGGTTTGGGATCGGGTCTCGCACCGCCAGCACCACCGGGATGTGCCGATGGTTTCGGAGCAGCGCCTCATAGGCAGCCATATGTTGCGGCATATGCAGCACGAGCGCTAAGGGCTGAGAATAGAGCCGCAGGAAATAGTCTGCATTGACGAATTGATGCGTGTCGACCCAACTGGGCATTTCTGTGGTCGTACAAGCATTGATGCTGTCGAGTATCGACTTTGTGCCACAGCGTCCCATGGACCAAAGAAACCCGCGTAGATTGCTCATGGAATCCCTCGAGGCGTTTCTTAAATGGGTAAACGGACGTGGTTAAGATTCTGTTTCCAGGGTTGCGAATAGTCTGGTGGCCAAGATTAATCCTCTGTTCTTTTTCAGAAATTGCAAAGCAGACGCCCCGCCTTGGAAGTGGGACATCTGCCCGCAAGCCTTATATCCCCCGGAGATATCTGGGCCTTTTCTATGCCTGTTGCGATTGCACCGCGCGGCGGAAGGCCAGCGGATCGGCGATCAGGTCGAACGGCTCCTTGGTGCCGCCGGTGCCGATCACCACAATGGTCCCATAGTTGAACAGGCGGGCGAAGATATCCTGGTTGACCTCAACCGATTCCACTTTGGACATGTTGATCTCGATGGTGCGGCGGGAAATGAGCCCGACCTTGACGATCACCCGCCTGTTGGTGACGGCAAATTCGCTGGCCCATTGGCGGATCCAAGCGCCGATCGCCATCGCCGCGCCCATCACCAGCACCGCCAAGCCGCCGGGCGGGCTCAGGGCCACACCCAGCCCGATGCCCACCAGGACCATGCCTGCGGCTGGCAGAAACACGATGGGGTGAATGCGGGTTTGATAGACAACCTGCTCGCCCGCGATCAGGTTGGATTGGACATAGTTTCCCACAGAACCCCTCTTTCGCGGTCTATTCCGCCGCCACCGGAAGCGGATCCGGTTTCCAGCGCAGCACCGGCTTGCGCGCCGCGGCGGTCTCGTCCAGACGGCGGCGTGGCGCCAGATGCGGCGCGCCGGCAAAGCGCTGCGTCTTCCCGGCCCGGGCTTCCAGCGCCAGGGTCCGCAGCACATGGATGAAGCGGTCGAGCGAGGCCTTGGATTCCGATTCCGTCGGCTCGATCAGCATCGCGCCGTGCACAACAAGAGGAAAATACATGGTCATGGGATGATAGCCCTCGTCGATCATCGCCTTGGCGAAATCCAGGGTGGTGACGCCGGTGCCTTCCAGGAAACTGTCATCGAACAGCGCCTCATGCATGCAGGGGCCCTCGCCATAGGGCGCGCTCATCACGTCTTTCAACGACGCCAGGATATAATTAGCCGACAACACCGCATCTTCCGATGCCTGACGCACGCCGTCGCGGCCATGGCTGAGCATGTAGGTCAGGGCGCGGGTGAACATGCCCATCTGGCCATGAAAGGCGCACATCCGGCCAAAGGGCTTGGCGCCCTCAGGCGCGGCCTGCATATCCTCGATCAGGCGCAGACCCTTGGCGTCGGCCACCAGCAGCGGCACGGGCGCGTAGGCCGCCAGGCGCTCGGAAAGCACCACCGGCCCCGCACCCGGCCCGCCGCCGCCATGCGGCGTGGAAAAGGTCTTGTGCAGATTGATATGCATGGCGTCGATGCCCAGATCGCCGGGGCGCACCTTGCCGGCGATGGCATTGAAATTGGCGCCGTCGCAATAGAAATAAGCTCCCGCCTCATGCACCGCCTTGGCGATGTCGATGATCTCGCCTTCGAACAAGCCGCAGGTGTTGGGATTTGTCAGCATGATCGCCGCCACATCGGGGCCAAGCTTGGCCTTTAAAGCCTCGGCATCGACATGGCCGTTGGGCTTGGCGGGCACTTCGTCCACCGTAAAGCCGGCAAAGGCAGCGGTGGCGGGATTGGTGCCATGGGCCGATTCCGGCACCAGGATGCGGCGGCGCGTTTCGCCGCGTGCGGCAATCGCGGCGCGGATGGCGAGCAGCCCACACAGTTCGCCATGCGCGCCGGCCTTGGGCGACATCGCCACCGCCGGCATGCCGGTGAGTGTGGTCAGCCAGTTCATCAACTGCGAGATCAGTTCCAAGGCGCCTTGGGTGGTGGACTGCGGAGCCAGGGGGTGCAGATCGCCAAAGCCGGGCAGCCGCGCCATCTTTTCGTTCAGGCGCGGATTGTGCTTCATGGTGCAGGAGCCCAGCGGATAGAGCCCGCTGTCGATGGCATAATTCTTCCGCGACAGCCGCACATAATGGCGGATCACTTCGGGCTCGCTGAGCCCCGGCAGACCGATGGCGCCTTTGCGGCGCAAGCCGCCCAGACGGCCCTCGCCCACCTTCACATCGGCAAAATCGACACCGGTTGCGCCATGACCCAGTTCGAAGATCAGCGCTTCTTCATGGTCCAGGCCGCAGTCGCCGGAGATGGTCGCGATGCTGGCCGGAAAGGCTTCACCAGCATCGCTCGGACGTCCCTGATTGTTCATGCCCATCACAACACCTCTTTCAGGGACGCAACCAGCGCCGCAAAAT
>JANYAR010000097.1 GCA_025361185.1 Alphaproteobacteria bacterium
CGCCGGCCAGGGCGCCCAGGATGAGAGTTTTGATCTTCATGCTCCTACTCCTCTAGCTACAAATCAGCCCCCCACCCGTCCAGTGTAGCAGAGGGAATTGGGCAGTTTCCCGCCCATAATGAGGCAAAACGCGTTGACGGGGATAGGGAACTAAAGTAGAACGATTCGCGTATGTACCGGCTTTGTTCGCACCCCTTTTGGAGCTGCGGCGAGACCTGGGGAGGAAGCGCAGATGCTGACCCGCAAACAATATGAACTCTTGATGTTCATCCATGAACGGGTGCGCGAAAGCGGCATCCCGCCCTCCTTCGACGAAATGAAGGACGCGCTGGATCTCAAATCCAAGTCCGGCATCCACCGCCTGATTACCGCCCTTGAGGAACGCGGCTTCCTGCGCCGCATGGAAAAGCGCGCCCGCGCGCTGGAAGTCCTCAAGCTGCCCGACAACATGGCCGAGACCGTGCGCCCCGCCACCACCCGCAGTCAGGTGCAGCGCGCCGTCGCCCGTCACGGGCGCGGCGAGATCCGCATGGCCGATGCCCGCTCGCCTGCGCCCCGGCGCAGCATGGGCGAAAGCGGGGAAAGCGCGGTCAATGTGCCGCTGGTGGGCCGCATCGCGGCCGGCACGCCGATCGAGGCATTGCAGAACAAGGTCGGCGATCTACCGGTGCCCAGCGGCATGATCGGGCGCGGCAATCATTACGCGCTGGAAGTGACCGGCGACTCCATGATCAATGCCGGCATTCTGGACGGCGACACCGTCATCATCCAGGAAGTGGACAGCGCCAATACCGGTGAGATCATCGTGGCGCTGGTGGACAATGAGGAAGCAACTCTCAAGCGCCTGCGCCGCCGCGGCGACTCCATCGCCCTGGAAGCCGCCAACCCGGCTTACGAAACCCGCCTCTATGGCGCCGATCGCGTCAAGGTGCAGGGCAAGCTGGTCGGGCTTATTCGAAGGTATTGATAAAACTTAAACTGCCAAGAGTTACTGGCGGGCTTCCCAAGTTCGGATCAAAAACATTGCCATAGAACCGGCAAGATTTACGGCAAGCTCCGCATGACGCGGAAGAGGCTTGACATACCTTTTTCCTTGTCCATGCGAGTCTCCCAACTTGTTACGAAGCCCGGCAAGATTGCCAACAACAGACTGACAATTTCCCAATATCGATCTAAAGACTTGTTCGGAGTGCTGGCTGGGAGCAATCCCAAGATGCTCTGCGACTGCGTTATACAGCTTTGGCAAATCATCGCTTGAGCCATATTCGATGCCAGCGCCGTCCAAGATGTGCTTGCAGACGGTTTCCAAAAGTGATTTCGCGGCAGTAATCGCTCCCTCGGGGTCCGCATCCCTTCGCCCGAGTGCCTTTGCCCACGCCTCGTGAACCCCTGTCGGATCATATGACGATAGGATTTCAGAAATTAGTTCGTCGGCAGGCTGACCGAGCGAAGCAATATGAACGACCTTGAAAGTCGGATAACCTGATATGTCATCACCGCGAGAGAACCGGTATCCGTCCCGCTCTAAGATCGGGTTGAGAGCCGTGATGATTTTCTGTTGTTCGTCAACGCTCCGCCTCGCCGGACTCAAGACCTCAGATAAGAAGTCAAAAATTGTTCCTTGCGACGCATTCAAAAAACCAGCCTGAGCAAGAATCTCACTATTTGTCTGTTTCGCTGGCGTGTTAGGCTTCCGCCCTTTCGTAAAAGCAGCAAATAACTCTCCGTAGACTTGTCCGGTTTCATAAGCCGGCCAAAATTTAGCCAGCAATTCCCTATCGCTACGGTTCCCCCCCAAGGAAAACTGGTTCAACGCTTTTACGATGTTAGTGCGAGTGATGTCGGATATTAAGAGCTTCGCTTGCTCAATCTGTTCGATAGCGGCTCTTAGCTTATCATACGGATAATCTTCGATGACCTGTTTAGCGACTTCCAGCACCTTTTGATCAGACAGCTTTTCTAAGCGGACCATTACGTATTGGGTTTTGCTGCTAAAGGCCTCGTCTCCCGTGCCGGAAGCCAAGCCAAACCGTTCACATACCGACGGGAGGGTATGCGCTTTTGTGCGGTACAATGCGTCCGCGATGAGATGACGCAACTGTGTTTTCATAAGCAAATCTATTTCGGCCTTTCAACGGAGCACAAGCCCAATGAATGGTTATCTGTCAGATAACGGCACTACCCACGGTCGCTCGCCTCGGTAAGCGCGTACACTAACCGCCACCGGCGGCGATGACAAAGTGATGCGCCAACCCTCGCCCTGCTTTCCGGCCTTCTGATCGATCACCACCGCCGGGCCTTTGCAGGCGGTTGCCTGCGCCGCGCTAACCACCACCTGCGCGCGCCTGCAGTCCTCCGCCAGAGCTTCGGGCCGCAAAGAGGCGGCGATCAAAATCTTTCCTCTCATGACCACGCATCCCAGTCCGTCGCATTTCAATCCCGCCACGCCCACTGCGTCTTCGATATCGCGGCCATCGCCGTCGCGCCGCAGCCAGTCGCGCGCGGCATATTTGTCCTTGGCCCCGCGGATAAATGCGAGCCGCCCGTCATCGCCGCGAATGGCTATGGTCACCGCATCGCCCGCCACCAGCATGTCTGGCCGCGGTGCGATGAATGTCAGCACCACTCCCAACGCCATCGGCAACACGCCCCACCAGCGCCAGCCGCGGCGCCAGATCGCCAGCCATAGCCCGCCCAGCGAAATCAGCACCAAAGCCGATAGCGGCATGGCCGGCGCCAGCGAGACCGCGCCCGGCAGATGCGACACCCAGCGCCCCAGCGCCACCATCACGCCGATGCCCTGTCCCAGCAGATGCAGCGCAAAGCCTTCCCATCCCAGCGGCATCAGCGCCACCGCCAGCGCCGCCGCCGGCATCACCCAGAACCCCATCACCGGCATGGCGATCAGATTGCCCAGCACCGCATAATGGGTGGCGCGGTCGAAATGAAACATCGCGAACGGCATGGTGGCCAGGCTCCCCACCAGGCTGGTCATCACGATGCCATGGACATAGCGATACAGCGCGCCGCGCGGCACGCTGCGCTCGCGCGTCCTCTCCCATTCCGCCACCGCGATCAGGCCCGCCACCGCCGCGAACGACATCTGAAAGCCCGGCTCGGTGATCGCCTCGGGCCGCAGCAGCAACAAAAGCGCCGCCGCCAGCCCCAGGCTGCGCATCGACAGCGCCGGACGGTCCAGCAAGATCGCGGTCATCACCATCGCCAGCATGACAAAGGCGCGCACCGCCGAAGGCGCAGCCCCACTGATCGTCAGGTAGAAGGCGCTGGCCGCCAAGGCGCCCGCCGCCGCCCATTTCTTGATCGGATAGCGCAGCGCCAATGCCGGAATCGCGGCGAGCGCGGCGCGCAGCAGCCAGAAAATGCCCCCACCCATCAACGCCATGTGCAACCCGGCAATGGCCAGCACATGCGCCAGCCCCGCATCGCGCAGCGCCTCTTCATCTTCGTCGCTGATGCCGCCGCGTTCGCCCGTGATCAGGGCGCTGGCGATGCCGCCCACGCTTCCCGGCAGCGCGGCCCGAATACGCCCGGTCATGCGCAGCCGCAGATCTTCCACGCCGTCGCCCAGGCGTTGCATCACCCCCGGCGGATGGGCGGCAACAATGACGTGGGCGCGGCCATAGGCAAATCCTACCGCGCCGATGGACTGAAAGAACAGCGACCGCCCCAAATCGCTTGCGCCCGGCTGGCTGGGCGCGGGCGGTGTGTCCAATCTGGCGGTCAGGCTCAACCAGTCGCCGGGATGAAGTCCTTGATCGGAAGATGGGGTGTCCGCCGCGCGCAGCGCCACGCGCACACGGCGCGGCGCCGGCTGCAAGGCGCCGGACTGCACCTCGTCCAGCACCAGGCGGATTCCATGTTGGCGCGGCTCCAGCGATACGATGCGGCCCGTCAGATGCGTCACCACCGCGTGGTTCAGCACCGCAGTTTCGACGCGGCTTTCACGCAGCTTGGCAAGACCGAAGCCCAGCAGCAGCGCCGCTGCAAGCGCCATCACCCAGCGCAGATGCCCGGTAATCGCCAATCCGGCTGCCGCCAAGGCCAGCACCAGCGCGACCCAGCCAAGCGCCAATGGCGGTTCGGCCGGCAGCGCGAAATAGCCGCATGCGCCCGTGCCAAGCGCCGCCGGCAGCCACAAAGGCCAGCGGTCTTGTTCCGCATGCAGAAAGGTGTTTGCCAAACCCCCAGCCCTACTCTAAGTCCCTGACGATCATGGCCGAAAACACCAAACCCGTCCTGCGCTTCGCGCCCTCGCCCACAGGCATGCTGCATATCGGCGGCGCGCGCACCGCCTTGTTCAACTGGCTCTATGCCCGCCACACCGGCGGCACGTTCTTGCTGCGTATCGAGGACACCGACCGCGAGCGTTCCACGCCGCAGGCCGTGGACGCCATCCTGAACGGCATGACCTGGATGGGGCTGAACTGGGACGGCGAGGTGATCCATCAATTCGCCCGCGCCGCCCGCCACCGCGAGATAGCCGAAAAGCTGCTGGCCGAGGGCAAAGCCTATCGCTGTTATGCAACGGCTGATGAACTGACCCAAATGCGTGAAGAACAGAAGGCCGCGGGCAAGCCCATGCGCTATGACGGGCGCTGGCGCGACCGCACCCCCGGCCCCGAACAGGAGGGCAAGCCGTATGTGGTGCGCCTGAAAGCCCGCCAGGAAGGCGAGACCATTGTGCACGATGTGGTGCTGGGCCATGTGCGTTTTGAAAATGCCCAGTTGGACGACATGGTGCTGCTGCGCTCCGACGCCACCCCCACCTATATGCTGGCGGTGGTGGTGGACGATGCCGATATGGGCATCACCCATGTCATCCGCGGCGCCGATCATCTCAACAATGCCGCCCGGCAATTGCAGCTGATCGAGGCGATGGGCGCGGCGATACCAATTTATGGCCATTTGCCCCTGATCAACGGCCCCGACGGCGCCAAACTGTCCAAGCGGCATGGCGCGCTCGCCGTGGAAGCCTATCGCGACATGGGCTATCTGCCCGAAACCATGCGCAACTATCTGCTGCGGCTGGGTTGGAGCCATGGCGATGACGAGATCATCTCCACTGAGCAGGCAGTCGCATGGTTCAATTTCGAATCCATCGGCAAGAGCGCGGCGCGGATGGATTACAAGAAGCTGGACAATCTCAACGGCCACTACATCCGTGAGAGCTCCGATGCGGTGCTGGTGGCCGATGTCACCGCCTTCCTCGCGGGCATGACGCCGCCGCGCATCCTGCCGGTGACGGCATGCGCGCGCCTGGAAGCGGCCATGGGCTCGCTCAAGGAGCGCGCCAAGACCTTGGTCGAACTTATTGCGGGCGCGGAATTTCTGTTTACCGATGGACCGCGCACCCTGGATGAAGCCGCCGCCAAGCTGCTTACCCCCGAAGGCCGCGCCACTTTGGCAGCTGTCCTGCCGGCGCTTGAGGCCACCCAATGGACCACCTCGGAGCTGGAAAGCGCCGCCAGGGCCTTTGCGGAAGGAAAAGGACTCAAGCTGGGCCAGGTCGCCCAGCCCCTGCGCGCCGCCCTGACCGGCAAGGCCAGTTCACCCCCCCTGTTCGAGATGCTGGCCCTGCTGGGACGCCAGGAATCTTTAGCCCGGTTAACGGCTTATACGGTTTGACGCCCTAGTCTGGGGCCGGTGCGGCAGGCAGGTGACGGATCGTCAAAACCCCGTCATATTGCAGCGCAAGATGAATTGAATACAGTCTACCAAGGGGGTTTTCCATGCGCGAGAGCAAGATCAAGGCGGACGGCACCGCCAAGCTGAACTATGATGGCAAGGACTATGAATTCCAGGTCTATGCCGGCAGCCAGGGCCCCAATGCGGTGGACATCCGCAAGCTTTACGACCAGGCCGACATCTTCACCTACGATCCCGGCTTCACCTCCACCGCCTCGACCGAATCCAACATCACCTTCATCGATGGCGACAAGGGTGTGCTGCAATATCGCGGCTATGCCATCGGCGATCTGGCCGAACATTCCAGCTTCCTGGAAAGCTGCTACCTGCTGCTCTATGCCGACCTGCCCAACGCCAGCCAGATGGAGAAGTTCACCTATTCCATCACCCACCACACCATGGTGCATGAACAGCTGGCGAGCTTCTTCTCGGGTTTCCGCCGCGATGCCCATCCCATGGCGATCATGTGCGGCGTGGTGGGGGCGCTGTCGGCCTTCTATCACGACTCGACCGACATCACCGATCCCAAGCAGCGCGAAGTCGCCAGCCACCGCCTGATCGCCAAGCTGCCGACCATCGCGGCCATGGCCTATAAATATCACGTCGGCCAGCCCTTCGTGTTTCCGCTGAACAAGCTGGGCTATACCGAGAATTTCCTGCGCATGTGCTTTAGCGTTCCGGCCGAGGAATATGTCGTCAATCCGGTGCTGGCCAAGGCGCTGGACACGATCTTCATCCTGCATGCCGATCATGAGCAGAACGCCTCCACCTCGACGGTGCGGCTGGCGGGTTCCTCGGGCGCCAATCCGTTCGCCTGCATCGCGGCCGGCATCGCCTGTCTGTGGGGACCGGCGCATGGCGGCGCCAATGAAGCGGCGCTGAAGATGCTGGAGGAAATCGGCACCGTCGACCGGATTCCGGAATTCGTCGCCAAGGCCAAGGACAAGAGTTCGGGTTTCCGCCTGATGGGTTTTGGCCACCGCGTCTACAAGAATTACGATCCCCGCGCCAAGGCGATGCAGATCCAGGCCCATGCCGTGCTGGACGAATTGGGGCTGCATGACGATCCGCTGCTGAAAGTGGCGATCGAACTGGAAAAAGTGGCGCTGAGCGATCCCTATTTCATCGAAAAGAAGCTTTATCCCAATATCGACTTCTATTCCGGCATCACGCTGAAGGCGTTGGGCTTCCCCACCTCCATGTTCACCGCCTTGTTCGCCCTGGCCCGCACCGTGGGCTGGATCGCGCAGTGGAAGGAAATGTTGGAAGACCCGCACCAGAAGATCGGCCGTCCGCGCCAGATCTATACCGGCCCGACCGAACGGCCCTATCTGCCGATGGCCAAAAGAAAATAGCCTCCCGGTCCGCGCGGACTGAGATTGAGGAGCCTCATGGAACGCTCCCTTGTCACCGGCGTCGCTTGTGGCGTCGCCGCCGGCGCGCTGTGGGGCATGGTGTTCCTCGCACCCAACCTCGCGCCTGAGTTCAGCGCCGCGCAACTGTCCGCCGGACGTTATCTTGCCTACGGCATTATCGCCTTGCTGCTGGCCGCGCCGCGCTGGCGCCAGCTGGTTTCGCCGCTGGAGCGCGACGACTGGATCGCGCTGGCCTTGCTGGGGCTGGCGGGAAACATCGTCTATTACATCTTCCTGGCCTATGCGGTTCGGCTGGCCGGTGCAGCTCCGGCATCGTTCATTGTGGGTTTGCTGCCGGTGGTCATCACCATCGTCGGCAGCCGTGAACAAGGCGCGGTGCGGCTGGGCGCGCTTGCGCCTTCGCTGGTGCTGGCGGTGATTGGCGTGGGACTGATCACCGTCTCCGCGATTCAGCGAGACACAAACGCCGACTGGCGTTTTCAGGTGTCGGGACTGACCTGCGCGTTCGGCGCACTGGCGTCCTGGGCGCTGTTCGCGGTCGGCAACGCGCGCCGCATGGCACGCCTGCCGCAATTGTCTTCCAACGACTGGTCGCTGCTCTTGGGTATCGTTTCCGGCGCGGAAGCACTGGTGCTGGCCATTCCCGCGTTCGCAACAGGCCCCGAACATCAGACCGGCGAAACTTGGCTACGCTTCGCGGCGGTCAGCGGCGGCGTCGCCCTCACCGCCTCGGTGATCGGCAACGCCTTCTGGAATGGCGCCAGCCGACGGCTGCCCATGACCTTGACTGGCCAGATGGTGATCTTCGAGACGCTGTTCGCGCTGTTATACAGTTTTCTGTGGGACTGGCGGTTGCCCAGATGGACCGAAGTCATGGCGATCGCAGCATTGATTGCTGC
Organism: Alphaproteobacteria bacterium; assembly: GCA_025361185.1. Classification (GTDB taxonomy): domain Bacteria; phylum Pseudomonadota; class Alphaproteobacteria; order Micropepsales; family Micropepsaceae; genus Rhizomicrobium. The sequence goes on from JANYAR010000097.1 coordinate 7,982, forward strand.
GGTATCCTGGTGTGCCCGGCTGCATCGCGGCGCCCAGCCTCCCGGTCACATGCCAGCAGACTGATCCAAGAAGGTCAGCAAGGTACGCGCCGCGCGCAAGGACGGCGCTTCGTCGCCCTCGCCCAGCAGGTGGCCGAATTCCTTCATCGCCTCGATCTGGGCGCCGCACGCGGCTTCATCGCGGAACAGGTGCTCCACCGCGGCGGCCAGATTTTCCGGCGTGGCGCGGGATTGCAGAAATTCCGGTACCGCCTCGCGCCCCAGCAGGATATTGATCAGGGTGATATGGGTCACCGTCATCAGGAACTTGGACAGGAAAAAGGTCAGCCCGCCCAATTTGTACCCCACCACCATCGGGGTATGCGCCAGCGCCAGTTCCGCCGTCACCGTGCCGCTGGCCGCCAGCGCCACATCCGCCGCATCGAAGGCGGCATACTTGTCTGCTTCGCCTTCCAATATGTGCAGCGGCGTGGGCCAGCCTTCGCTGGCAGCACGAACCCTTTGCGCCACATGCGGCACGGTGGGTAAGACCGTCACCAGTCCTGGAATTTTGCACGCCAGAATTTCCACCGCCTGGCGGAACACCGGCAGGATGAAGCGGATCTCGCTGGTCCGGCTGCCGGGCAACACCGCCAGCAGCGGCGCGCCATGCGCGATGCCAAGGCGGGCGCGCAAGGCGGCTCCGCCCGTCACCTTGGCGGCGCGCTCGATCACCGGATGGCCGACAAAGGCCGCGCGCAAGCCGTATTTCTCGAAGAACGCGACCTCAAAGGGAAACAGCGCCAGCACCAGGTCGAAATACTGCGCCATCGCTTTGGCGCGGTAGGCGCGTGACGCCCACACTTGCGGCGCGACATAGTCCACCGTGCGGATCGAGGGATCGCGCTTTTTGATGGCGCGGGCCACGCGATGGGTGAAATCAGGACTGTCGATCACCACCACCACATCGGGCTTTGTGCCCACCGCGAAATCCACCGCCTGTTTCACCCGACCCAGGATGGCGGGAATAGCGGGCACCACCTCGCGCAGGCCCATCACGGCGGTATCGTCCAGCGGATAAAGGCTTGAGAGGCCTTCGCGCGCCATCGCCAGCCCGCCCACGCCGGTGAAATGCACGCGATCCCCGGCAAGCTGTTTGAGGCCCGCCATCAACTGCGCGCCCAGCGCGTCACCCGACGGCTCGCCACACACCAGCATCAGATTCAGCATCTTCAACTGCGCATCCGTCTTTTTTGTTTGCGCGTCCGCGCGGGGGCTCACGGCTTGATGCCGGTGACGAACAAGCCCAGCCGGTCGGCTTCCGCCGCCACCGCCGCCTTGTCCAGGATCAGGGCCATGCCCGCTTCCACCGCGATCCCCGCCAGGAACACCGCCGCCGCGTTGCGCACCGTCTCAACGCCCACCACCGGCATGTCGGTCTTGGCGTCCTGCAGCGGCTTGAGCGCCTTGACCAGCACGCCGCGCTTTCTGGCGGCGGTGCCGCGCAGGCTTTCGCGCAATGCCGCAATCCGCGCCAGCATGGCGTCGGTGCCTTCCGCCGCTTCCACACTCAAGGTCAGGCCGTCGCACACCACCGCCGCCTGGCCCACATCCAGCGCGCCCAGCGCATGCACGACCTTGAAGGCCTGAAGGATATCGGCGAAATGTTCCTCCTGCGGCGCAACCGCGCCCAGTGCGCCTTCATCGGCCACCAGCGAGGGCGCGGCCTGGGCCACGCTGACGGCTTTCAGGCCTTCATCCTCGCAGATGCCGACAATGAAACGCAGCAGCGCATCGTCGCCCTTTTTTGCCGCCGCCACCGCCTTGGGCAACAGCAACATGCCCTTGGCATCCAGCTTCATCTCGGAGAATTTCGGCCGGTCCACCTTGCCGGCCAGCAGCACCTCGGCGGCGCCCGCCGCCTTCAGCGCCTTGATGATGCGTCCCGGTTCGCCCGGCGAAAGCCACTCATGGGGAAAATCCAGGATCCAGTCCTGCGCGGCGCTGCCCACCAGCGCCACGACAAACACCGCCCGCCCGGCCGCGCGCGCCGCCAGCGCCACCGCGCGCGGCAACTCGCCGCCGCCCGCTATGAGGCCCAGGCTGCTCAAATAGGGTCTCCGCCGCGCCGCCGCGCCAGGCACAATTCCTGTTTGGCGTCGGCCAGGATGAACTCCACGATCTCACCAACTTCGGCGATATCGGGAAACTGCGCCCGTGCCGCGCAGGCGCGATCCGCCAGACTGCCGCCCGCGCCGGTGAACACCGAACGATACGTCGCACGCATGGCGTTGATGGTATCGCGCGAAAGGCCGCGCCGCTTGAGGCCGATCAGGTTGAGGCCCGCCAGCTCCACATGATCGCCGAACGCCATGGCATAGGGGATCACGTCGCGGTTGACGCCGGTCAGCCCGCCCACCATCGCGCCCTTGCCGACACGGCAGAATTGCTGCACCGCCGCCAGCCCGCCGAAGATCACGCCGTCGCCGATCTGGACATGGCCGCCCAGCGCCACCGAATTGGCAAAGGTGACGCCCTCGCCCACGCGGCAATCATGGCCGACATGGGAATTGGCCATGAAATAGCCGCTTACGCCCACCCGGGTCACCCCACCGCCCTTTTGGCTGCCCACATGCATCGACACCATCTCGCGCAGCACGCAATCGGAGCCGATTTCCAGACGCCCGCCGGTGAAATCATTGCCGCGGATCTGCCCCTCGCCGCCCAGCGCCACGCCGGGATAAAGATCGCATCGCGCGCCCACATGGGTGATGCCGGTCACCGACACATGCGAGCGCAGGCGCACACCCTCACCCAGAACAACGCGGGCCCCAACATGGCAGAAAGGTCCGATCTCTACGCCCGCACCGAGAACCGCGCCGTCTTCCACCACCGACGAAGGATGCGCCGTCATCCGGCGCTGCCGTCATGAATCATGGCGCTGAACTGCGCTTCGGCGCAAAGATCATCGCCGACAAAGGCCTGGCCTTCGAATTTCCACACCGGACCGCGCTGGCGGATCTTCTTGACCGGCATGCGCAGCAGATTTCCCGGCACCACGGGCTTGCGGAAACGCGCCTGGTCGATGGTCAGGAAATAGACGGAGGATGAGGCCTTGCCCTTCAGGCTGTAGGCCACCAGGGCCCCAGCCGTCTGCGCCATGGCTTCCACGATCAGCACGCCCGGCATCAAGGCGCGCTCGGGGAAATGCCCCATGAAAAAGGGCTCGTTGACGCTGACCGCCTTGTAGCCGGTGGCACTTTCGCTCAGCACGATATCGGTGAGCTTTTCCACCAGCAGCATCGGCGGGCGATGGGGCAGAAGCGTCTTGATCTGCTCGACATCCAGGGTAGTGGAATCAGTCATTGCTGCCCTGCTTGCGCGGCTTGGCGAGGCGCGCCAGCGCGTGAATCTCCCGGGCCCATTCTCTTACAGGTTTCGCGGGCGCGCCGCCATAATCCTGCCCGCCCTCCAGGAAGAAGGCCGACCCTGTGCCAGAGCGTGCGCCCATGCGCGCGCGGCTGCCCACGCGGGTATGATCGCCCAAGCCCACCTGGCCGGCCAGGACCACGCCGTCTTCCAGCACCACGCTTCCCGCAAGTCCGGTCTGGCCCGCGATCACGCAATGACGCCCGATCTGGCAATTGTGGGCGATCATGACCAGGTTATCGAGCTTGCTGCCCTCCCCGATCACGGTGTCGCCCAAGGCGCCGCGATCGATGGTGGTGGCGGCGCCTATTTCCACATCGTCCTGCACAATGACGCGGCCCAGCTGCGGAATTTTCAGATAGTCCTCGCCCGTGCTGGTAAAACCGAACCCCGGCTGGCCGATATGGGCGCCGGGCAGAATGATGACGCGGTCACCGATATAGGCATGGGAGATGGTGACATTGGCGCCGATCTCGCAGTTCCGTCCGATGGCGACGCCCGGACCGATCACCGTGCCCGGTCCCAATCTTGTGCCGTCGCCAATTTCCGCAAGCGGCCCGATCGTCACACCAGGCGCCAGTTCCACATCGCGCCCGATCCGGGCATCGGCGGAAACGGCGTCCGCTTGCTGCCAGCGCGGCTGGGAATGTTCGGGATAAAACAGTGCGGCAATGGCGGCGAAGGCACGGCCAACCGAAGGCGCTTCCAGCACCGTCATGGTGGGCGGCGCAGCGGGCAGTTTGGCGGATTTTTGCGAAGAACATTGCGGCACCAGGCAAACACCGGCCTGAGAGCCCGTAAAGCTGTCACGCAAGGCGCGCGCGCCGGAATAAAATGTCAGATGCCGCATCTCCGCACCCGCCAGATCGGCCACATCGTATATCTGCCCCGCGCCGTCGGCACCGGCGGGAAGCGCGATACCGGCTTTTTCGCAAATCTGCGCCAGCGTAAAGGGCCCAAGATTCTCAAAAAACCGGGGATCGGCCATGAAGGGTCCTGTGGCGCGGTCTTAGAGCCACTATTTCTTCGGCGCGGCCGGCGGCGGCGCGTTGAGATTCACCTTGAGCGACGGCAGCTTCTGGTTCAGCCGGTTGATCGCGTCGGCGGTGACGTCGAAACCGGCTGCATTGGCGAATACCACAGCCTGTTTGTCCAGCACCAGATTGGCGCCGCGTTCCTTCACCAGTTGCTGCAGGATCGGACCCAGCGCCTGTTCCATCGTCATGCGGGCTTGGGCAAAGCCGGCCTTGAGCTGTTCGTCCTTGCGCTGGGCGGCACCCTGCAGCGCCTGCTCCTTGGCGCGGAAGGCTTCCAGGCGCTTCTCCTTCACGTCGGGCGCCAGAATCGCCACCTGCTGCTGCAAGGCGCGGCCCTCATTTTGCAGCGAACGCCCCTGCGCGGACAGATCGGCCTTGGCCTGGTTGGCATAGGTCTGCATCTGGCGGGCAATATCCTGGCCCACCTTGGAGAATTGCAGGATGGCGGCGCGATCGAGCACCACGATCTTGGGCTGGGGCGGATCGGCGAGCGCCGGCGCGGTGAAGGCGGAAGCGGCAAAGCCCGCGAGTGCGAGCACGAGAACGGTTCTGGTCATCTTAATACCCTGTAGCAGTGCTGAAGTGGATAATCTGAGCTCTATCATAGCTGGTTTTAACATAAGGCAGGCCGAGGTCGATCTGGACCGGGCCGAACGGCGATTTCCAGGTCACGCTGATGCCGGCCGAGCCGCGGAAGGCCAGATTGTCCTTCACGCAGGTGCCGACGCCGGAATATTGCGCCCCGGTGCAGGTGCGAAAACCGCTGAGATTGTCGAGCCGGCCCATGGTGCCAAAGTCCGAGAACAGCGAAAGGCCGACACCATAGCTTTCGGGCAGCAGGGAGGGAAAGCGCATTTGAAACGTGCCGATGGCGCGTACCGTGCCGCCCAGCGCGCCGGTATTGTTGGGGGCCACGATGTCGCGTGGACCGATGCCGGCCAGTGCGAAGCCGCGGAAACTGTCGCCGCCGTCGAAAAAACGTTCCTCGAACGGCACCAAGGCGCCGTCATAGCCGGTGATATAGCCGAAGCGGCCGCTCAATGTTGAAACGATCGCGCCGTCCAGCATCGGCCTATAGATGCCGAAGTTTGCGGCGGTGCTGATGTATTTCAGATTGCCGCCGAAACCCGAAAATTGCTGGGTAAAGGAGAAAGCCGCTCCCGTGGTGGGTTTGCGCACGTCATCCAGATCGGCATAGGCATAGCTGAAGGCAAAAATCGAACCGTTCAGCGAACCCGCCGCCAGCTGCACGTCCAGCGGCGCGCCGGCATAGGGCTTCACTTCCTCGATCTTGTAGGTGTAGCTCAGCGATACCGAACTGAATTCCGAAATGGGGTAGCCCAGGCGCAGCACGGCCGCGGTGGTGTTGCTCTGGAAGGTTGCCTGATCGAAGTTGGTTTGGGTTTCATACAGATCAAAACCCGCCGCCAGCTCGCGATCCAGAAAATAGGGTTCGGTGAAGCTGAACAGGGCCTGTTTGGTGATATAGGACGCCTGCAGCGAGACACGCAGGGACTGGCCGCGGCCGAACCAGTTTGAATCGGAATAGCTGACTTCACCCAAGAGTGAGGTGGTCGAGGAATAGCCCAGACCCACCTGCAGCGACGCCGTGGATTGCTCGGTAACATCGACGGTCAGGTTGGTGCGGTCGGGCTGGCTGCCTGGCACATTCTTGACCGCGACATCCTTGAAGAAGCCCAGGCCGCGGATGCGCGTGCGCGAGCGGTCGACCAGCACGAGGTTGAAAGCATCACCCTCCTGCAGACGGAACTGGCGGCGGATGATCTTGTCCAGGGTGCGGGTATTGCCCGAGATATTGATCCTCTCGATATAGACCCGAGGCCCCTGCTCGATCTCAAAGCCCAGATCGATGGTCCTGGTCTTGGGGTTGTGCTTGAGGCGGGGATGGACCTGGGCGAAGGCGTAACCCTTGGTGCCTGCCGAATTGGTGAGGGCGTCAATGGCTTTCTGCACGTCTTCCTGGGAATAGATGTCGCCCTGTTTGGCGTCGATCAACGGCCTCAGCTGGGCGGCGGGAAGCTCGCGGATCTTGGAATCGACGGTGATGTTGCCGAAGCGGTAGCGCACCCCTTCCTCGACCGTGAAGTTGAGATAGAAACGCGTGCGGTCCGGCGTCAGCTGCGCCACCGCGCTCAGCACCTTGAAGTCGGCATAGCCGCGATTGATATAATAGCGGCGCAGGGATTCGCGGTCGAACTGCAGCCGGTCCGGATCGTAATTGTCGTTGGAGGCCAGGAATTTCCACCAGCGGCTTTCCTCGGTGGCGATCTGGCTCTTCAACGTGTCGCCGGTGAATATCTTGTTGCCGATGAAATTGATCTTGCTGACGCCCGTGGTAGGGCCGTCGGTAATGGAGAAGATCAGGTCGACGCGGTTCTGCGGCCGCTGGATGATCTGCGGATCGACGCGGGCGGCGAATTTTCCGTTGCGGCGATAAAGCTCGATGATGCGCTGGACGTCGGCCTGGACCTTGGCGCGGGTGAAGACGGCGCGCGGCTTGATCTGGACTTCCTTGGTGAGGTCCTTGTCCGAGACCTTGGAATTGCCCTCGAACACCACCTGGTTGACGATGGGGTTCTCGGTGACCCGGATGGTCAGCGTCCCGGTCGATCCATCGAAACTGGTCTTGACGTCGGAGAACAGACCCGTGGTGGTCAGCGCCTTCAGCGCCGCATCGACGTCGGCGGGCACGTAATTGTCGCCTTCGCGCACACCGACATAGGTGAGCACGGTCCCCGCCTCCACGCGCTGGGTGCCCCGCACCACGATATGCTGGATGACGCGGGGCGCTTCGGCTGCGGGTGCCGCCACCTGCGCGGCCGGATTGGCCGCCGCCGCGGCGTCGGCGTTGCTGGGCACCGCTTGCTGGTTCAGATTCTTGGCACGGTCGGCCGCGCCCGGGCGCAGCTGCGCGCCCGCGGGCGCCGATGCCAATGCGAGGCATAGTCCGGCGGAAGTCGCGCGCAACAACCTGCTTCTAAGGCGCAATGTCCGCATTCTGCGTTCGGCCAACTCGTTAATGGGTCCGCGAGCGGACGCCCGGTTTTCAGAAAAGATTCAGCCGGACGAGGTCATTCCAGGTCGTCAGGAGCATCAACCCCAGCACCAAAACCAGTCCAAGCCGGAACCCAACGTCCTGGGCCCGCGCACCGAGCGGACGCCCCAAAACCGCTTCGCATCCATAGTACAGAAGATGTCCCCCGTCGAGGAGCGGGATCGGAAAAAGATTGGCCAACCCGATGCTTACAGAAAGTATAGCCACCAGGTTCAAAAGCGGCAGAAAACCGAAATCCGCCACCTGGCGGGTCATATTGGCGATTCCCACCGGTCCGCGCAGCTGGTCGGTCGAGGCATGGCCAGCGATCATCTGGCCGATCCCCAGAATCGTTCCCTTGATGATGTTCCAGGTTTCCGAGCAGGCCGCCGCAAAGGCCCCCACCGGACCATAGCGCTCATGCGTGACCGGGGCATTGGGATCGGGGCGGACGCCGATCACCATCTGGCTGGTGTCATTGCCCAGCAGATCGCGGGTTTTCATCATCCGGGGCATGACCCAGACGGTCAGGTCGCGGCCGGCGCGATGGATGCCGATGGCAAGGGACGAACCGCCGCTGACCGAAATGATTTCCGGCATTTGCTGGAAGTCCTTGACCGGCGTGCCGTCGATGCTTGTGACAAGGTCGCCGGGCAGGATGCCCGCGGCCGCGGCGGGACTGTCCTTGGTGACCTGGCCGATGACAGGCGCCACCACGGTGCGGCCGGCATAAAGGCACAGGCCGGTGAGAAGCACGATGGCCAGAAGGAAATTGGCCAGCGGACCGCTGACGGCAACCAGCGCGCGCTGGTGCAAGGGCTTGAGCTGCAGCGCGCCCTTGCGCTGATCGGCCGTCATGGTGTCGGTCGCTTCGCGATCGGGACGCGACGCGGCATCGGCATCGCCGGTGAATTTCACATAGCCGCCAATGGGCAGCCAGCTGATCTTCCAGCGCGTGCCGTGCCGGTCGGTCCAGCCGAAGATTTCCCGGCCAAATCCGATCGAAAATATCTCCACCGTCACGCGGAAATAGCGTGCCACCAGGAAATGGCCCAACTCATGGAAGAAGACCACCAAGGTGATGACAAACAGAAAGGCAGGGAGCCCCATCGGGGTCCAGGCGACCAGGCCGTGTATCGCGTCCAACATTTAAGTTCCTACCCTTTGACAAATTTCCTCGGCCACGACGCGTGCCCGCGCGTCGGTTCCCAATACGCTTTCCAGATCCTGCGCCATGCCGTTGCTGCCGACATCGCGGTCGAGGGCTGCGGCCACGACACGCGGAATGTCCAGAAAACCGATGCGGTGGTCCAGGAAAGCCTGAACCGCGATCTCATTGGCGGCATTGAGCACGGTGGGCGCCATGCCGCCCGAGCGCATCGACCCGATGGCGAGATTGAGCGCCGGAAAACGGTCATGCGCCGGAGCCTGGAACACCAGGCTGCCCAGCGCGGCAATATCCAGGCGCCGTGAGGGCGAAGGAATCCGGCGGGGCCAGCCCAAGGCATGGGCGATGGGCGTGCGCATGTCCGGCGCCGACAGATGCGCCATGGTGGTGCCGTCCTCGTAACTGACCAGGCAATGCACGATGGATTGCGGGTGCACCACCACGCCAAGCTTTTCCGGCGGCAGGCCGAACAGGAAATGCGCCTCGATCAGTTCCAGCCCCTTGTTCATCAGGGTTGCGCTGTCGAGCGAAATCTTGCGGCCCATGGCCCAGTTGGGATGCGCCACGGCCTCTTCCACGGTGGCGCCCTTCATGCGCTCAAGGCTCCATTCACGAAACGGCCCGCCGCTGGCGGTGATGGTGACCAGATCGGCCTCCGACGCGTCACCCGAACCCAGCACCTGGAATATGGCATTGTGCTCGCTGTCCACGGGAAGAACCTGCGCGCCCGATTGTGCGATGGCGGCGCGAAACACCTCGCCCGCCGCCACGACACATTCCTTGTTGGCCAGCGCCACCACCACGCCGCGGCGGATGGCGGCCAATGCGGGCTCGATGGCCGCCGCCCCCATGATGGCGACCATCACAAAATCGCTATCGCGCGCCGCCGCATCGATCACCGCCCGGCGGCCGCATGCCACTTCAATGCCGGTGCCGCAAAGGCCCGCTTTCAATTCGCCGAACAACTGCTCATCGCCGATCACCGCCAGCTTGGGCTTCATCGCCAGCGCCTGCGCGATCAGGGTTTTGACATTTCCGCCGGCGGTCAGCGCCACGATCGGCATGACGTCCGGGCCATGGAGCTTGCGGACATGGGCAATGACGTCCAGCGTATTGACGCCGATCGAGCCGGTAGAGCCCAGCACCGTCACCTTGCGCGCCAGGACATCTGCCATCGGCGGCAGTTCGTCAAAAATCCGGGTGGCGGCAATGGCCTTCATA
>JANYAR010000140.1 GCA_025361185.1 Alphaproteobacteria bacterium
CACACGTCAAATCACCTAGTGCGTCGGCCGGGAACGGTAGTGTGAGACAACAGTCTCCCATTTACCGAACCTGTGCCTGAGATAGGAACAGACGTGCACGCTCTTCGGTGGATCGAAAACCATAGGTTTTCTCCCTACTGAAAGGCAGGGATGGTCCCTGCCGCCCTGGGGCGCCCCATGCGCCCGAGCCATCAAGGCGATGGGGGCAGAGGGTTCAGAAGGTGCGTCCGAATCACGCAGGATCAGGATTCCCCGGAATCGGGGTGTTGTTCAAGATTTTGCGGGGATCAAAGCTGTGGAATCTTTTCCACAGGTGAGACAGCTACATAATTCCGCTCACTTGCCGATACAGAAATCGCGAAACACGAAATCCAGCAGCTCCTCCACATCCACCCGGCCGGTGATGCGCCCGATGGCGCGCATGGCCAGCCTCAGATCCTCCGCCAGCAGCTCCGGATGATCCTTGGGCGCCGCCAGCCCATGCTGCAAATGGGCGAGGGCCTGTTGCAAGGCATGGCGGTGGCGCGGCCGCGTGAGGGGTGGCGCACCATCCTTGCTATCCAATTTTTGCTGCACCTTTTTCTGCAGCATTTCCAGCAATTCCGGGATTCCTTCGCCGGTCTTGAGGGAAATCGACAGGCCCTGGCGCGCAAAGCCAAGATCAGATTTGTTCCAGACGGTCAGATCGGGTTCGGGCAAATCCGGTGGCAACCCTGCGCGCGGATTTTGCAGGCTGCCATCCAGCAGCAAAAGCGTCATCCCGCTCTTGGCGTGGGCCAGCGCGCGGCGCACTCCTTCGGCCTCGATCGGTTCATCGGTTTGGCGCATACCGGCGGTATCGGCCACCTGCAGCAGATAGCCCGCGATATCCAACCGCGCCTCCACCACGTCGCGGGTGGTGCCGGGCCGGTCCGAAACAATGGCGACGTCGCGCCGCGCCAGGACATTGATCAGCGACGATTTGCCCGCATTGGGCGGCCCCAGGATGGTGAGCCGAAGGCCTTCCCGCAGGTTTTCTCCCCTGCCGGAATCGTCTATATGTACTTGTATTTGCTCAATTATATTCTTCGCCACGGCTTGCGAAGCGGCGAATTCCTCTTCGCCCACACCATCGTCGGAAAAATCTATCGCCGCTTCGGCGCGGCCAAGCGCCGAGATCAGGGCGGCCCGCCAACCATCATACAGTTCGGCCAGGGCGCCATCATGCTGGCGCAGCGCCTGGTGCAGTTGTGCTGGGGTTTCCGCGTCCACCAGGTCGGCAATGGCCTCTGCGCGGGTCAGGTCCAGTTTGCCATTTTCCACCGCGCGGCGGCTGAACTCCCCCCGCTCCGCCGGGCGCAGGCCAAGGTCAAACAGCGCTGAAAACAGGGCCTCGCGCACCGCCAGTCCGCCATGAATATGGAATTCCGCGACGTCCTCGCCGGTAAAACTTTCGGGCCCGGGAAACCACAGCAACAGGGCCCGATCGATCGGGATTCCCCGGTAGGCCAACTGCCGCAGCGCCGCCTGGCGGGGTGCGGGCAGGGGCCCGGCCAAAGCCTGAATACCAGGCCCAGCCAGCGGGCCGGAGGCCCGGACCACCGCCACACCAGCCCGGCCGGCGTGGCTCGCCAGCGCGAAAATGCTGGAACTCATGGAAAGCACCGCGGCAAGGCTATCTGCCGTCCTTCTTGACCATGGCGGCGGCGCTGTCCCACATCGCCTTCTGGAACTTCTGGAAGGCTTCCGCGCCACCTAGCGGCATCCAGGCCCGCATCATGCCTTCCGGGTCATTGGCGTCGAAGGCGGCTTTCATCCGCGCCTGCATCTCGTCCAGCATCTTTTTCTGCATGGGCGCGACGTCCGGCAAGCCCATGAAGGCGCGGGCCTCTTCGGGGGTCATGTCCATCTCCATAGTCACTTTCATGGCAGCACCTTTGGCAGGGGTTTCGGGGGCCTTCTTTTCGATGTAAGTAACCCCGCCCCAAAAACATCACAGAAGCGGGCCGGCGGGAAGCATCCTTCCGTGCACCCATTGGAATGGAACAATGAGCCTCGACAACGCAACCAGCCCCTATCTGCTTTCCCACAAGGACAATCCGGTCCAGTGGCGGACATGGGGGCCCGACGCCTTGGCCGAGGCCAAGGCCCAGGACAAACCCATATTGCTGAGCCTGGGTTACGGCGGCTGCCACTGGTGCCATGTGATGAACCGCGAGATTTTCAGCGATGCCGAGATCGCCGCACTCATCAACGACAATTACATCCCGATCCTGGCCGACCGCGATGAGCGCCCTGATCTGGACACGCTGTACCAGGGCGCCGCCGGTGTCATGGGTCATCAGGGCGGCTGGCCGCTGAACATTTTCCTCAGCCCCGACGGCGTGCCGTTCTGGGTGACCGGATATTTGCCCCGCGAAGACACGGCCGAGACGCCCGGATTCCGCCGCGTACTCACCGAGTCCGCCGATCTGTGGAAGAATGAGCGCGCCCGCGCCGAAGACGGCTGCAGCAAGATCCGCGCGGCGGTGGAAAATCTATACAACCGCGACATGACCGCAAACCAGGAAGGCATGAACCTGGATTTTGCGGCCCTGCGCATCGCCCAGCGTTACGATATTTTCTTCGGCGGCATGCAAGGGCCGATGAAATTCCCCAACGCCCTTTTGCTGGACGTTTTGTGGCGGGCCTTTTTACGCACCGGCACGCCGCAATTCAGCCAGCTGCTCTTCACCACCCTGGACGGCATCCTCTTCGGCGGCGGTTACGATCATATCGGCGGCGGCTTCTTCCGCCACTGCATGGACGAGCGCTGGTTCGAGCCTTCCTTCGAGAAAATACTCTACGACCAGGCGCTGATGATCGACCTCTGCACCCAGATCTGGCAGTTCAACCGCAACGAATTGTGCCGCCAGCGCATTACCGAAACCGTCGCTTTCCTGCTGCGCGAAATGAAGGAGGGCGACGGTTTCGCGGCGTGCATTTCCTCCGGTTCCCAGATCGAGGACGGAAAATATTATACCTGGAGTGAAGCAGAGATCGACGCCGCGCTGACGGGCACATTCTCCGCACGCTTCAAGCAGGTCTATGGCATCACCCGTGACGGCAATTTGATGGGCCGCAATCTGCCGCGCCGGCTGGGCAATCCCGCGCCCGCCAGCGAAGCCGATGAGGCGCTGCTGGCCAAGCAGCGCGAGCTGCTGCTGGCTGGGCGGGGCAGGCGCACAAGGCCCGTGCGCGACGACCGGGTTCTTGCAAACTGGAACGGGCTGGTGATCGCGGCCCTGGCGCGCGCCGGCCAGGTCTTCGAAAGGCCGGAGTGGATCCAGGCGGCGATCAAGGCTTTTGATGCCGTGATCGAGACCTTGGGCGGTGAGGCCAATAGCCTTTCGCATCTTCAAGGCAGCGCTGGCGTGGCCGAAGATTATTCTGAAATGGCGCGCGCGGCCCTGCAGTTGCGCGAGGTGACCGGTGACGCCCGTTTCCTTGCGCAGGCGGAAGGCTGGACCGCCGTTCTGAACGAGCATTTTTGGAACAACCAGATCAATGGCTATAGCTTCTATGCCGACACGGCCGAACAGCTTTTCGTGCGTCCGCGCATGGTGTTCGACAATCCCACGCCCAGCGCCAACGGCACCATGCTGACGGTGCTGACGCGGCTGGCGATGCTGACGGGCGGGCGCGATTACATGGGCCGGGCCTCGACCCTGGCCGCCACCTTCGGCAGTGAGGCCAATCGCGTGCTGAATGGCGCGGGCAGCTATCTGGCGGGCTTTGAGTATCTGCTCAACAGTCTGATCATCCTGGTTGTCGGGCATAAGGGCCACACCAAGACCCGGGAACTGCTCCGCGCCTATTGGGGCAAGCCGGTGCCCAATGCCATGGTCGTGCAGATCGAGCCGGGCGATCCTCTGCCGCAGGATCATCCTGCTAGCGGGCGCGGCATGCAGGGCGGCCATCCCACCGCCTATATCTGTCAGGCCGGTACCTGCTCCGACGGTTTTGTGAGCGGGGTCGACCTGGCCTGGGCGCTGACCCTGCCGGTGCAGCTGCGCACCCAGCAGCCCCAGCCGCAGGCCGCGCCGCAAAGGATGAACTAGCCGCCTTTCGGCAGCGATCCAGGAGGTTTGTGCAAATGATCAAGGCCATCCGTTTTGAAAAGACCGGCGGCAGCGATGTGCTGCAATATGTGGACTATGACCTGCCGCCGCCGGCGCGCGGCCAGGTTCAGGTCAGGCACACCGCCATCGGCGTGAACTTCATCGACACCTATCACCGTACCGGGCTTTATGCCTTGCCGCTGCCTTCGGGCCTGGGCTCGGAAGCCGCCGGCACGGTTGCGTCAGTGGGCGAGGGCGTCACCGCCTTCAAACCCGGCGACCGGGTGGGCTATTGCAGCGGCGCGATTGGGTCGTATTCCCAGGCCAACAATGTCGCAGCCGACCGGCTGGTGCAGCTGCCCGCCGGCATCAGCGACGAACTGGCTGCCGCGATTTTACTCAAAGGCATGACGGCGCAATATCTGCTCAGGCGGATTCATCCGGTGAAGGCGGGCGAGACGATTGTGTTTCATGCCGCCGCGGGCGGGGTGGGCCAGATCGGCTGCCAATGGGCCAGGCATCTGGGCGCCACCGTGATCGGCACTACCACCTCGCCGGGCAAAGTGGAGCTGGCGAAAGCCAATGGCTGCGCCCATGTGCTCAACAGCAAGGATGTGGGTTGGGAAAAGAACGTGCGCGAACTGACGGGCGGCAAGGGCGTGCCGGTGGTTTATGACTCCATCGGCAAGGACACCTTCCTGGCGGGGCTCGATTGCCTGGCGCCTCGCGGCATCATGGTGACCTATGGCAATGCATCCGGCCCGGTCGATGCTTTTTCGCCGTCGATCCTGGCGGCCAAGGGCTCGCTGTTCGTGACCAGGCCGACCTTGGCGCATTACACGCGCACGCATGCGGAGCTTCAGGAAACCGCCGACGATCTGTTTGCGGTGATTGCGTCGGGGGCGGTGAAGGTCGCCATCAACCAGCGCTTTGCGTTGAAGGATGCGGCCCAGGCGCATGATGCGCTGACGTCCAAGCAGACCACCGGCGCGACCATCTTGATTCCCTGATCATATTTCGTCATGGCCCGCTTTATGCGGGCCATGACGATTGTGGGACTGGGATCAGGTATTCATCGACTCAAAGAAATCCGCGTTGTTCTTGGCCGAGCGGAGCTTGTCGAGCAGGAATTCGATGGCGTCGATAGTGCCCATCGGCGCCAGGATGCGGCGCAGGACATAGGTCTTGGACAGGGTGCCCTTGTCGATCAACAGCTCGTCCTTGCGGGTGCCCGAACGCATGATGTCGATGGCCGGGAAGACGCGCTTGTCGGCGACCTTGCGATCCAGGATGATTTCGCTGTTGCCGGTACCCTTGAACTCTTCGAAAATCACTTCGTCCATGCGGCTGCCGGTATCGATCAGCGCCGTGGCGATGATGGTCAGTGAGCCGCCTTCCTCGATATTGCGCGCCGCGCCGAAGAAGCGCTTGGGGCGCTGCAACGCGTTGGCGTCCACGCCGCCGGTCAGCACCTTGCCCGAGGAGGGAACAACGGTGTTGTAGGCGCGGCCAAGCCGGGTGATGGAGTCCAAAAGGATGATCACATCGCGCTTGTGTTCGACCAGGCGCTTGGCCTTTTCGATCACCATTTCGGCGACCTGCACGTGGCGCGTCGCCGGTTCGTCGAAGGTGGAGGAAATCACTTCGCCCACCACGGTGCGCTGCATGTCGGTGACTTCTTCCGGGCGTTCGTCGATCAAAAGCACGATCAGGAAGGCGTCGGGATGATTGGCGGCAATCGCCTTGGCGATGTTCTGCAGGATCACCGTTTTGCCGGTGCGTGGCGGCGCGGTGATCAGGGCGCGCTGGCCCATGCCCTGCGGCGCCACGATGTCGATGACGCGGCCGGTCTTGTCCTTGATGGTGGGGTCATCCAGCTCCATCTTCAGCCAGCGCGTGGGATAGAGCGGCGTCAGATTGTCGAAATGGACCTTGTGCTTGATCTGCTCGGGGTCCTCGAAGTTGATCGTGGTCACTTTCAGCAGGGCGAAATAGCGCTCGCCTTCCTTGGGGGCGCGGATCGGGCCTTCGGCGGTGTCGCCGGTGCGCAGACCGAAACGGCGGATCTGGGAGGGGGAGACATAGATATCGTCGGGGCCGGGCAGGTAGTTGGATTCCGGCGAACGCAGGAAGCCGAAACCATCTTGCAGGATTTCCACCACGCCGGTGCCGGTGATCTCGACCTCGCGCTCGGCAAGCTCCTTGAGGATGGCGAACAGCATGTCCTGCTTGCGCATGGACGACGCGTTCTCGATTTCCAGTTCCTCGGCAAATGCCAGCAAATCAGCGGGTTTTTTATTCTTGAGATCCTGCAGCTTCATCGCTTGCAGGCCTTCTTGGACGGTCATGGGGAGCACCTAATCGATACGGGGAATTGGTTTCGATGAACGACAGGCATTGCGCCGCGGCCGCGATCATCGAAGAGGTTGGTTCTGACCCTTTACCGTTTTGCGGTCCGCGCCCCTTAACTTTTTAGCTAGGGGCCGCGCGGGTCAATCAGACGGGTGACTTATAGCCTGATTTGTCTGGCTTGCAAATATCCCGGCCAGACCGGCTGCGCATATAATATTTCAAGCCGTTCATCCTGCGGCCTTAGTCGCCAAAGGGCTGAACCTTAACCAGAATTACGATCAGCACCATCAGGGCGGCGGGAACTTCATTGGCGATACGGTAGAACCGCGCCGAGTGGGTGTTGCGGTCATTGGCGAAGTCGCGCCAGCAGCGCACGAACAAACCGTGCAGCCCGCTCATGATGAGCACCAGCACGAATTTGATCTGAAGCCAGGTGTCGAGATAAGCGCCCGTCAGCCAGGCCAGCAAGGGCCCAAGAATCCATACCGCGATCATGGAAGGGTTCATGATCGCTTTCAGCAACCGCCGCTCCATCACCTTGAAGCGCTCGCTGGATTCAGAGCCCGCCGCGGCCTCGGTGTGATAGACGAACAGCCGCGGCAGATAGAGCATGGCCGACATCCAGGCGATCACCGCGATCAGGTGAAACGCCAGAAGCCAGGGTATGTAATTGGACAGTTCGTTGCGCAGCGCGTCCATGAGCAATCCTCTTTGATTTTGCGCGCGGTTCGCGCGCGCGGGCCCTAATTGTAACCGCAGCGTTTGTGTTCGGTGGGACAAATGCGGCCTTCACCGCAACTGACAGTCTTGCCGTCCAGGGCTTTGCGCACAAGGCCCGCCAGCCCGTCGATGAACGCGGCATGCGTTCCCACCGTCCCGGCGCGGCGATAATCCGGTACCCCGGCTTCCCCGGCCAGCTTGCGATATTCGATATCCAGCTCAACCAAGGTCTCGGAATGTTCGCTGACAAAGGCAATGGGGGCTACGATCACGCCCTTGCCATCCCGCCCCGCACGGGTGATTTCCGCGTCGGTGGCGGGGCCGATCCATTGCAGCGGCCCCACCCGGCTCTGGTAGCAGACCACCGCTTCCAATCCGGGCGTGTCCAGCGCCTTGACGATGGCCGCGGCGCTTTGCTCCACCTGCCATTGATAGGGGTCACCCTTGGCAATGGTCCGCTTGGGCAGGCCATGGGCCGACAGCAGCAGCCGATAGGAAACATCCTGGCGCGCACCGGCCAGCGCATCGCGGATTCTGGCAGCGGCGGCATCGACAAAACCCTTTTCCCAGGGATAGCAGCACACAGACGAGGCCGGCGCGCGCAACCCGGCCTTCTTGGCGGCGCGCGCCCAATCCTTGAGCGAGGAGGCGGAGGTTGTCGTCGAATATTGCGGATACAGCGGTAAAAGCACGATTTTGTCAGGCTTGAAGGTTGCGACGGCCCGCGCCGCGCCGTCGCTGAAGGGGTGCCAACAGCGCATCGCGACAAAGGCCTTGGCTTGCACCCCGTCCTTCGACAGAGCCGCCGCCAGCGCGTCCGCCTGACGGCGGGTCTCCTCGAAAATCGGGGATTTGCCGCCCAGATGTTCATAGATTTTGCGTGCCACCGGCGCGCGGCGCCGGGCGATCAGCCGCGCCAGGGGCAGCCTTACAATAGCGGGCAGGGAAATAATCGCCGGATCCGAAAACAGATTGCGCAGGAACGGCTCAACGGCTTCCGGGGAATCCGGGCCGCCCAGATTGAACAGGACGACGGCGAGTTTCATGAAGGGCTGCGGACCCGGATGCGTTTCAGCAATTGCTCGACATGAGCGATGGGAGTCTCCGGCAATATCCCATGACCCAGATTGAAGATGTGCGGCTTGCCGTCCATGGTTTCGAGAATCTCGTCAACCGCCTTGTCCAGAGCCGCTCCGCCGGCGATCAGGGCGATCGGATCCAGATTGCCCTGCAAGGTACATCCCAGTCTGTCTGCCGCCCAGCGCATCGGCATGGCCGTATCCAGCGACAGCGCGTCCACACAAGTCGCCCGCACATAGTTTTCATAGCCCGATTGGGTGGCGGCGCGCGGAAAGCCGATAATCTTTGCATCAGGCCGGGCGGCACGCACCGCGGCCACAATCTTCCTGGTCGGCTCGACGACCACCTGTTCGAACAGGGATGCCGGCAACCCGCTCGCCCAGCTATCGAAGATCTGCACGGCATCGGCGCCGGCATCGAGCTGACGAATGAGGTGGAAAGTCACGCATTCGCCCAAGACATCCAGAAGATATCCAAAGCCTTGTAGATCACGATACGCCCACAGCTTGGCTGCTTTTTGTTCGTCCCCGCCGGCGCCCGCGGCCAGATAAGTCGCCAAGGTCCAGGGTCCGCCGGCAAAACCCAGCAATCCCGTGCCGTCTGGCAACCCGGCCCGTGTCAACCGCAACGCTTCGTAGACCGGCTCGAAATAAGCCACCCACCGGACGCGATCCTCAATGAACCCACTGGCCGATGTCACCGGGCTCAGACTGGGGCCTTCGCCCTCGATAAAGGTAACCTTCTGGCCCAGGGCTTCGGGAACCGTCAGAATATCGGAAAACAGGATTGCCGCGTCAAAGCCAAACCGACGGATGGGTTGCAGAGTGATTTCGGCGGCATATTTGGGTGTGAGCGCCATCGCCCAGAACGAACCGGCTTCTGCCCGCAGCTTGCGATATTCCGGCAGATAGCGCCCAGCCTGACG